>JALQTQ010000018.1 GCA_023263995.1 Akkermansiaceae bacterium
CTCTTTGAAGCCGGTCTCGTCAACCGTCGCAAGGACGGCACCCGGGTGATCTACTCAGTCTGTGAACCGGCCGTGCTGGATCTTTGCGCGATCGCCTGCGACAAGCTCAATCGCGACGCCCGTCCGAAGAAGTTGCGCTTCTGAAGGTGATCAGGGGGGCAGCCGGTTCTCCCCGGATCTCCCCGTAACCCACTTCGATCTCACCCCGGCCCCAAAACTGCTTCACGGTCCTCCGATCCATGCGCGTTCTAATTGCCAACGATAAATTCAAGGGCTCCCTCTCGGCAAAGGAAGTGGCCACCGCAATCGCTGCCGGACTTCCCGAATCTTGCGAAATCGATTTCTGCCCGATTGCCGACGGAGGAGAAGGCTTCACCGCCACAATGCTGGCAGCCCTCGGGGGCACTTGGGTGGAATGCGACACGGTCGACGCCCTGCACCGACCGATCAAGGCTCGCTACGCCATTTCCGACAGCGGGCTCGCGATCATGGAAATGGCCGCCGCTTCCGGATACGAACAAATCGCGGCTGACGACCGCAACATCCTCCGTTCGTCAACCTACGGCACCGGCCTGATGATTCGGCACGCCGCCGGACAAGCCAAGGTCGAGCGCATTCTCATCGGACTCGGCGGCTCCGCCACCAACGACGGCGGCGTGGGCATGGCTGATGCTCTCGGAGCCCTCTTTCTCGACGCGGCCGAAGATCCCCTGCCCTCATTTCCGGCTGGCCTCGACCGCCTCGCCCTCATCGATACCGACCAAGTGCTCGAAGTCCCTCCGATCGATGTGGCCTGCGATGTCGACAACCCGGTCCTCGGACCCAGCGGAGCGACCGCCATCTTCGGCCCCCAAAAGGGCGCGGATGCTCAAAATTGCGCCTTTCTCGAGAATTTCCTGACCCGCCTTATCACGATCACCGGGGCTACCACCCTTGCCGAAACCCCCGGAGCGGGAGCAGCCGGCGGACTGGGCTTCGGATTGATGCATTTCCTCGGTGCCCGGCTCCACCCGGGATTCGACCTGATCTCGGAAGCCCTCGACCTCCCCGGTCGCCTTTCCGCCGCCGACCTCGTGATCACCGGCGAGGGGTCACTCGACGCCCAATCGCTCTCCGGCAAAGGTCCGGTCGGGGTCGCCCGCCTCGCCCGCGACCTCGGCAAGCCAGTCATTGGCGTGGCCGGTCACATCACTGACGAGGTCCGGGATTGCGGCCTTTTCGAGCACTGCGCGGCCCTCAGTGAATTTGACCTCCCGCTCGCGACCCTGATGACGGATGCCGCCCCGCTCCTGACGCGAAAAGTTCGCGCACTAAGGGACTTGCTCCCCTTACAAGGAGGGGCTTGACTCGCCGCCCTATGAGCAACGCAGTTCTTCTCTTCTCCGGACAAGGAGCCCAAAAAGTCGGAATGGGCCGTGACCTTGTCGAGACCTATCCCTCGGCCAAAGCCCTCTTTGAAAGGGCCGATGAAATCCTCGGCCGCTCTCTCACCGAAATCATGTTCGAAGGACCCGCTGAAACCCTGACCCGCACCGGCAACTGCCAACCCGCCCTTTTCCTCCATGGGATCGCCCTCCTTGAGGTCCTCCGCAGCAAGGTCCCCCGTCTCAACCCGGTGGCCGCTGCCGGCCTTTCCCTCGGGGAAATGACCGCTCACTGCGCAGCCGGCACCCTGACCTTTGAAGACGGGCTCAAGCTGGTGGCCCGCCGAGGCGAACTGATGGATGAAGCCTGCGATGCCAACCCCGGCTCCATGGCTGCCATGATCGGGGGGAGAGAGGAAGACGTGGCGCGCCTCGCCGCCGATTGCGACGTCGATATCGCCAACCTCAACTGCCCTGGCCAAACGGTGCTCTCGGGATCCCACGCGGGAATCGATGCCGCGGTCGCCAAGGCCAAGGAATACGGACTCCGCATGGGCAAGAAGCTTCCGGTGGCCGGAGCGTATCACTCCCGACTCATGGCCGGAGCCCAGGAAAAGCTCGGGGAAGCCCTCGCCACCA
Organism: Akkermansiaceae bacterium; assembly: GCA_023263995.1. Lineage (GTDB taxonomy): Bacteria > Verrucomicrobiota > Verrucomicrobiia > Verrucomicrobiales > Akkermansiaceae > SW10. Next base: position 2,004 of record JALQTQ010000018.1, read on the forward strand.
CCACCTTTACTCAACCCGCCATCCCGGTGGTCTCCAACTTCCTGGCCAGGCCTGCCGGGGACCCCGACGCCATCCGCGCCTCCCTCAAGGACCAGGTCACCGGCTCGGTCCGCTGGATCGAGTCGATCCACTTCCTCCGCGAGCAGGGGCACGATCTCTTCATCGAACTCGGCCCCGGCAAGGTGCTCTCTGGTTTCATGGCCCGGATTGACAGAGACGCCCGTATCCTTTCAATCGAGGACGTTACCAGCCTCGAAGAAGCCGTGACAGAACTTTCCTGAGCAGGAAAAAAGTGTCGAATCGATTAAAATAGTTCTTGTTCATCATCTGCGAGCGTCCTAGCGTCCCGCCGTCCTAACCGGCAACGCGGAGCGGTAGCTCAGTTGGTTAGAGCGCCGGCCTGTCACGCCGGAGGTCGCGGGTTCGAGTCCCGTCCGCTCCGCCACTCTTTTCCCTGATCTAGCAACATCCGAAAAGAGATTTGCCGAAAATTCACCCTCGGTTAGCAGGGTCTACGTCAAGGTTCGGGGACGAGGCGGTTTTAGGGTTTTGAGTGGGTTTGCTACCCGCACTGGGCGGTGACACAGAGGCGGTGGTTTTCGAAGTTTTTCAATCCATACGTCCCGATGGCTAACGAGACGATCCAGATCGCGCACTGGGAACTTCTCACGCAAATGGTGGATCGTTTCCCGTCGGCGGGCCGGGCCTACCACTTTCCCCGGTTGATCTCCTTGAGCATGTCCATGTCGAGCGCTTGTTCGGCGACAAGCTTCTTCAGCCGGCCGTTTTCCTTCTCAAGCTCCTTGAGACGTTTGACCGTCTCCATCTTCGCACCGCCGTATTCCTTGTTCCAGCGGTGGTAGGTCGCCACGCTGATCTCTAGCTTGCGGCAGACTTCTTCTTCGCTCGCGGCCCTCAGCATCTTGACGATCTGTTCAGGGGGATGTCGTTTTCTTTTCAAGATGAGAATCAGACCCGGCTCGCGCTGGGATCTCTCATCGCAGATGCCTCAGTTTTGGGGGAGCACGCCAGCCTTGCTATTTCAGACTTTCAGACCCGTTCAAGGCCGCATCCCCAGGGGGGATGTCACCTCAATTCCACGAAAACCCGTCATGCCTCGGCGACGGAACGCCCAAGAAAGTCAGACCCTCTCGGTCAAATTTCGCAACAAGGAATTTTGCCACACGGAGTTTTTCCGGGCTGGGCGGCACCTACGGAACTGCGCCCAATCTTCCCTGGACGACATTCTCTTCAGAGATCGGACGACATCTGGCGGCTTGCACTCGTTCATGGAAGAGGTTTTCTTTCCGGCGATGAAATTTCTTGTCACCACCCTGACCTTGGTGGGCACCCTCGTTCTTTCCGCCGCCCCCCTCGGGGTCACGGCCCTGCGCACCGAGCACCGGGTCTCACCAACTGGAGTTGGCACCGCTCCCCGCTTGAGCTGGCAGCTCGTTTCCGATGAACGCGGTAAAAGCCAAACCGCCTACGAGATCCTTGCTGCCTCCAACCCGGAGAAGCTGGACGAACAAGCAGCAGACCTCTGGAAGTCAGGCAAACAGAACATCGGAGTGAAACACCTTGTGCCTTGGAAAGGCGAGAGCCTGAAGGATGTCAGCAAGGTCCACTGGAAGGTCCGGGTGTGGGATGAGGAAGGCAAGCCCGGGAAGTGGAGCGAAGCGGCCGTCTTCCAAGTCGACGGGAGCACCGAACTGCCAGCTCCCGGCCGGATCTCCACCTTTGAATCAAGCTCTCCCGAGCTGAATGCCCTCTACGCCGAAAGCGTGGAACTTCTCGGGAAACAACTGGCGGCCTTCTCTGCCGGTGATCCCACGGCTCTCGGGCTGGGCGATCAGGTCCACCGGGCCAGCCGCGCCATGCTCTATCACTTTGATGCCGTTCCGCACCTCACCCGATGGCTGCGCCTGATGGATGAACATCGCACCAAAGATTTGACCTTCACTCTCGGGCCCAAGTCCCAAAAGGTGGGTTCCCTGGGTTCAGAGGGAGCGATTGCCGCGCACCACCCGGTTTGGTGGATGGGAGGAGACTCGGTTTATCCCAAGGAGAGATGGAAACTCTACGAGGGGCACATGATGGCCCGCGAGAAAAACGACCGCACCTTCCAAGGCACTCAATGGGGCGAAGCTGCGCCGACTGAGGGCATGACTGCGGAATACCTTGACCTGCTCTCCCTCGCCTTCACCACCCGACTCGTCCGCGAGCTCGCGCTCCCCGCCCAAGAACCTCTGAACGCCATCCGTTTCCAAGACTACGCCGCCCGGATCAAGAAGAGCTTCCAGAACCAATATCTCACTCCCGAAGAAACCCTCACCGTCACCTCCCAAACCGCCCGGGCCTTTGCCCTTCGCAGTGCTGTCCTCGAGCGTGAGCAACAGAGCAGAGTGGTGGCCGACCTCGTCGCTTCACTCTCGAAAGACGGTCTACAAGTCGGCCCCATTGGAGCCTTCTTTCTCCCCGGCGTCCTTTCCCTCACCGGAAACCAGGACAAGGCAGTGGCTCTGCTGGAAAAGCTGAATCCGGAGCAGCGAAAGACTTTCATCGGTAACGGGGTTTCAGAATGGCTGATGGCCTATCTCGCCGGTATCGACAGCAACTCCCCGGGCTTCCAGCAGCTTCTCATCGCTCCCCGCATTCCAGCCAACGATTCGCTCTCGTGGGTCAAGGCCTCGTGCCAAGCACCCTCCGGGCTGGTTTCGGTTCATTGGCAGAAACTTCCAAAAGGGGGGATTCAGGTTGATTACACCATCCCGGTCGGAGCCTTTGCCCGGGTAAATCTGCCAGCCTCCAAGGATGCGGCGATCTTGGAAGGTGGCAAAGACCTCACGGAAGTCCCAGCCATCGAAGTGGTGAGTCGCGACGACAAGCTCGTCAGCCTGATCAGCAAGTCGGGCTCGTATTCCATTATGATCCGCTGAGCCGCCTCGCGGGTGAGAAATTGCGGGGGCCTGTCATTTCGGGCCGCCCCCCGGAGTGGCCCGAAGTCCCTCATACTGCCACTCAAGCGGGTCACGGAGCCCCTTGCGAGGCTCACCCCAACGGGCATCAACCCCGGGGGAACCCGGAAGTCCCGGGTTAGTGGGATTTCGGGGTCCCCAGCGCGGATCGACGGCACAGCCCACGATCAGAGTCGAGAGGACGAGCGACAGGGTCCAGGCACCTTTTATCCTCTCCAAATTCATGGGGCAGAAAGCAAAGTCAAATCCATTCAACCCCGCCGGGCCAGCCACGCCGCCACCTCAGCGAGCGCTCGAGCGCGATGGCTCAGAGAGTTTTTCACTTCCTCGCCAAGCTCGGCGAAGGACTCCCGGTATCCTTCGGGAACAAAGAGCGGATCATAACCAAATCCACTACTCCCCCGCAGGGACTCCCGGATCGTGCCCTCCACCGTTCCCGAAAAATCAGCGAGAACCACGCCTTCTCTCGCCAGCACGATGACACACCGAAAGCGCGCGCCTCTCGAGGCCACTCCGTCCATTTCTTTGAGTAGTTTGCGGTTGTTCAAAATGTCGTTCCCCTCCTCGCCGGCATAGCGCGAGGAGTAGACACCGGGATCTCCACCAAGGAAATCGACCTCCAACCCCGAATCATCCGATAACACCAGGTCCCCAGTCAAGCGGCTGATGGCGAGCGCTTTCAGGGTGGCATTCTCAACGAAGGTCGTCCCCGTCTCCTCCACCACCGGAGGATCCGCGATGATCGACAGGTCACAAACCTCGTATTCAGAAAGAATGGTACGAATCTCCTCGACCTTGTGGGCATTGCGAGTGGCCACAACAACACGTTTCATCACGCCAAAGAAATACCATCGGGAGAAAAATATTCGATAAATTTGGAATAAATTACGGTCGTGAGACGCCTAAAGGCATGATGAAACGACTTCAATCCAGTATCTTCGCCCTCGTTGCCCTCGTCGCCTCCGGGTGGGCTCACGCCGGGGATTTCTTTGCCGACTACGAAACTGCAAAAAAGAAAGCCCAGGAAGAAAACAAAGCTCTCCTCGTCAAATTCACTGGTTCCGACTGGTGCCCCCCGTGCAAGAAGCTCGACGCCGGGGTTTTTTCCAAGGACACTTTTAAGACCGCGGTTGAAAAGGATTTTGTGGTCGCCGTTCTCGATTTCCCCCGCAAAAAAGAACTGCCCGCGGGACAGCTTGAAAAGAACGAAGCAGTCCGCGATGAGTTCGGGATTCGGGGATATCCCACCGTTCTCCTCATCGACCAAAAGGGCAAGGTTTTCAAAAAGATGGTCGGCTACGGCTACAGCCCAGAGGAGGGAGCCGACAAGGAGGCCGAGGTTAATGCTTACCTCGAGAGCCTGAAAGCCGCGCTGAAAAGCAAGAGTTTCCTTTGATAAGCGTTTCCCCCCGCTCCCCTTCGGGGGGGCAAAGGGTCTCAGAGCCCCGCTGTGGTTTTCTGTGCTTCCACGGCGGGTTTTTTTTCAGACCCTTCTAACTCAAGGGCCGAAGACCAATCACCGTTTCCAAAGTATGCGAACCGTTCGGTCGCAGGGTCGGCTTATCGGAGCCCGCATTGGCGCATTCAACACAGACAAATTCCTTGTATCCCTTATCCGGGAGATCCGGGAGAGCCTTCGACTTTTCCTTCCACGGATTCCAGATCACCGTCGAACGCGACCCCGCCTTGTCCACAAAAACCGAACGATAACGATCGAGATCCCGGATCAGGACAGACGACATTGATTGATAAATGCGATCCACCTCACCCTTAATCTGGAGATTTTTCTCCTGATAAACCGGCTCGGCATCTCCACCAAGCCGGTCGAGATAATGCGACCCCTTCACCCCCTCAAGCTGAATGCGCTCGATGTCCCCGAGGGAGAGGTAAGTGTGCAGGGCACAGCTTACCTTGTAGAGGTCTTCGCCAGTGTTTTTCATCTGCAATTTGACCCGCAGTTTGTCGGCCACCTTGATCGTGGCCGTTAATTCAAAATCGTGGGGAAAGAGAGCGCGCGTCACCTCGTCTGACACCAACCGAAACACCAGCACGGCCATCCGGCCCTCCATCGTTCCCGAAACCAATTCCCAGAAGCGGGTTCGCGCAAACCCATGGGAAGGCAGTTCCGGATCCTCCGAATGTTCGCCGAACCACGGCCAACAAATGGGGATGCCTCCCCGCACCGGCGTCCCCGGCTGCATCCGGGCCTTGGGGCTGAGGTAAAGCACGGGCGGATGATCGGTGGGAGCCCAAGCCAGAACCTGCGCCCCTTGCAAGGCGACCGTCGCCGATGAAACCGGAGTATGCACCTCGATGACGGGAAAACCGGGCTCCGGCTCTGTCACACTCAGCTCGGGATTGCCACTCAGGATAGCGGTGAGATCATCAAGGGATTGGGTCATGTCAAAATCGTGGGCCCGCACTATTGCCACAGGAGGCCGGAAATAGAAACCATAGAATGTCAGAAATACCCCACTACCTTCGGATCAAGCGGGAGTGACGCGCCGCCCAAGAAGAACGGCCGTGGGCAGCCCCACCACTAACCCAGCCGCCATTCCCGTCATATGGGCCAACGTATCGGTCTCGGGATCACCAATTCCGTTAAGGGAAAAAATCATCAGTCCAGCCAGCAGGGGTGCCACGGTTCTCATTCCCCGTCGCCACGAACGAGCCCGCCAGACCTCCGGCAATCCCGCACCGACCAAGAGACCGAGTGCCCCAAAAACCGCAGTCGAGGCCCCGAGTGACAGTGCTTCCTCGGGATACCGGATCGCCATGCTCGCCAGATTACCGAGGAATCCGCACAGAAGAATCAATCCCCACCCTCGCAGGGGACCAAAGGAATTGGCTACCAAGATGCCAAACAGCGTTCCCAAGACCGCGTTGCTCATGAGGTGCTCCAAGTCAGCATGCAGAAAGAGAGCGGTGAAGGCGCGGTAGAACTCCCCCCCTTCCCAGATCGCGATCGAGGAAGCGAGAAAATGATCGGTGATCGCCGGGTCCTCCGCCTGGCTGGCAAGAGAAAAAAGAAGGGCGCAGATCCAGATCAGCGCGAGATTCACACCCGACCCAAAAACAGGAACCCCGGGCGATTCCCGGGGAAAGCTCTGCTCCTCGGTGTAGAGGCGAAACTCCTCGCGGATGGCTTCCTGAAATCCTTCTTCTCCATGGATAAGGTAGCCGTCTTCCTGAACGGTGATGAGGCAATCGAGATTCATCGCCAAGACCACGAGAGCATACTCCCGGGCCGCCTGCAGGCTCGCAAAGCGCCCAACCGGCACAAGGCCCTCGACCTTGACTCCGGAATCTTCCGATCTCGCCACCACTTCAACACGGGAGCATGCTTGCCCCCAGCCTGCAATGGAGAATCGAAAGCGCGCTCTTAAATCTTCGGAGCCCAGCCGTCGCGGTAGTTCCGCTTGACCAAGCGTGTGGCCGCTTCGTTGTTAGTCGACCTCATCGCGGGACCATCCCAATCAATCGCTTGCCCTTCCCCGATCTGCTGGGCCAGGCAGCCCAACAAAATCACTTCATTGAGGTAGGCCGCGATTTCAAAGTTGGAGTAGGCCGCCGGCCCTCCTTTGATCATGTCGACCCATTCCTGATGATGCCCGGGAGAACGCGGGATGGTCTGCGGCACGCCCTGACAAGCCTCATGCTTGCTGGCGTGGGTGTATTCCTTTTCGTCGTTGAGCTTCACATAAAACTCACGACCGTAGTCGTCCTGCGAAAACAGTTTTCCCTTGTCGCCAATGATCACCGCCCCGCTCGGCGGAAGCTCGCCACCACGCAGCGCGATGACCTCCGAGACCACCGAAAGCTTGGGCCGGATGGGGGCAAAGTTGCTTCCGGGGTTGCCGTCATACCACCAGAATTTCAGCGGCGGCAGACCGTCGCGTTCCGGGAACTCGAAGCGCACGCGCGAGGTCAGCGGGTAGGTTTCCTTGAAGATGCGAGAGGCCATCTCGCATTCGATCCTGGTGGGGTATCCCAGCTTGAGGGCTCGGAAGGGCATGTTGACGGTGTGGCAGGCCATGTCCCCGAGAGCCCCGGTTCCGAAATCGCTCCAGCCCCGCCACTTGAAGGTATGGTAAACCCCCTCCTTGTAGGGGCGATTTTGGGCCGGTCCTAAGAACAAATCCCAGTTGAGATGATCGGGAATCGGGTCGGAACCCTCCGGCCGCTCCAGACCTTGCGGCCAGATCGGACGGTTCGTCCAGACGTGCAATTCCAGCGGCTTGCCAATCACCCCAGACTGAATGATCTCGACCGAGCGCCGCAAACCTTCAGCCGCACTCCCCTGGTTGCCCATCTGGGTCGCCAGTTTACTTTGCTGGGTCAGGTTGCGCATCGTCCTCGACTCCCAAACCGTCTGGGTGAGCGGCTTTTCACAATAAAGATGCTTTCCCATCTGCATCGCCATGATCCCAGCTACCCCGTGGACGTGATCCGGGGTGGACACGATCACGGCATCGATCTTATCGCCCATCTTGGTAAGCATTTCGCGGAAGTCGGCATACTTGGCCGCGTCGGGAAACTTTTTGGCAGCCGATGCCAGAGTCCGGCTGTCAACATCACACAAACCCACAAACTCCGCCCCGCAGGCCGCCACGCTCTGGATGTTGGACCCGCCTTTGCCTCCCACCCCGATGGCCGCAACCTGGACCTTTGAGTTGAGATTTTGTCCCCGCACCAAACCCGGCATGCCAAGAGCGCCACCGGCCAAAAGCCCCGATTTTTTGAGAAACTGACGTCTGTTACTTGATGAGAAATCCATGTGACGGAAACGTGAGGCTATTGGTTCAACTTTCAGATACTGAAACGAAAATCTCGCTTCTGAAAGCACCACCTCGCGGACACAGAAAACCCCGCATCAGCAGCTTTCGCCATGATGCGGGGTTTTTAAGAGTTCGAGTTTCCCTCAATCGGGAAAGTCAACTGACGCCTTTCTTAGAAAGAGACAGCGAAGGAAGCACCGAAGTAGACCTCAGTGTCGTCTTGGCCGTTGGCGTTGTTGGTGGCCTCACGGGCGTCCTGCGAGAAGTTGGCCGTCACATGAGGAGTGAGGGTCGAGGTCTCGGTGAGAGCAACCGGGAGAGCGAGGCTGACGAGAACGTGGGTGAAGTCGTCATCCTCGGCACCAGCACCAAGGTTAGCGGCATAGTAATCGTCGAGGCTGTAGCCGGTGCTGACCGAGAGATCGAGACCGACACAGTCATTCAGCTGCCAGCTCTTGGAGAGGCCAAACTCGGCATACTGGCCGTCGATGCGGAAGTCGTAAGCATACATCAGGCTGGCGGAAACGCCCCAGGCGATGTCTTGGCTGTAAGTCAGGCTCAGCTCAGTGGCGTCTTCGTTGGCATTGGCAAGGGCTCCCTTGACACCAGCGGTGGAACCACCGAAGCCGTCGAAGAAGCGGTAGTGGAGCAAACCAAGGTCAAAGGTACCGAATCCAGCGTCATACGACAGCGCAGCCCCGACGTTAGCTTCGGAGTAGGCGAAGGCACCAGCTCCGTTATCGAGCACTTCGGTGTAGAAGAGATTCACGCTACCGGTCAGGTTGGTCGCCAGTTCTTTGGAGAACTCGACGTTGGTCCAGGCGGTCTCGTCCCCGAACCAGAGTCCACGGAAGAAATACTGACTGTCCCAGCCGGTGCTGATTTCACCGGTGACGGAGTCGCCGATCATGGCTTCGACCTCAGCCGAAGCAGTAGTGGCTCCCCCGAGAAGAGCCGCCCCAATAATCCCGAAGGTTGCTTGAGTAGTTTTTTTCATTAGTTTCACTTTTTGGTTTGTTCCAAAACAGAAAGCTGGCGCAGGTAACCACGTTCAACTTTCGTTTGTTTTAGAGATTGGAAGTAAGGGAAAAGATGACCGGCTTGTCGACCAAAAATATCGAGTTTCATTGATTTTTAAAAATCGATCGACTTGCCCGTCAGGCCTGACCACAGAAGAAATCCGTCGCCAGACTGGTTTCGATTCCAGTGGATCCTCTGTTCGCGGCGGGCTGCCGAAGAGCAGGGGCTCCGAGACACCATGAAGCATGATGCGGGCCAACTTTGACTCCCCCCTTCACATTCGGAGATTTTTCAAATGAGAGTCCGGTAATCGCCTTCCCGGCGGGTGATCTTGTCGCGGTCCAATCGCTCCAGCAGCGGCATGATGACCTTGCGCGAGGTGTCGAGATGTTGCCTCAATTCAGAAGCGGTGGCCGGGCCTTTTTCTTCGATGAATGAGCGCACCATTTCGATGGTGTCATGGAACACCTTGCCGGACAGGGTGACCTTGGGATCAAGGGGAATGATCTGCTTCGTGCGGGAAAGAAAGCGATAGGCGGCCTCGTGGCTGGCGGTGGTCTGGAGGTCGGCGGGCAGGGGCGGGGCGAGACCGGCCCTCTCCAAAGTGGCAAGAATCTCGGCTGCCGGAGCCTCCAACTCGGGGGGAAGTTCAAGCGAGTGAGAGTTATGGCTGACCACATTGTCAGCGACCTTGAAGTTCCTCTCCTCGAGCTGCTCCAAGAGGGTGTCGAACAAGCCCGGCAGTGCGGTCGGTTCACCGAGGCTTTTCTTCAACAATTCGGTGGGCATTCCGACATGATCGGGATGATCGGAATGATAATCCTGAACGATCCGCGATGACTTTTTGATGAGATCCTTCCAGAAGCGAGAAGCTGCGAGGTATCGCTCGCTGGGGGAAACCGCCTCGCTGGATTTTGTCAGTTTCTTCAAGGCGGTCTTGATTTCCTCCTTGGAAAAGGGAAGGCAGCGGGTCAGCTCGTCGATCGGCACGAAGTGATCGCGCTCAAGATGGCTCCGCAGGAGTAGCAGGAGATCGCCGGGATCCGCCGCCCGCCTTTTCAAGAAGTCCTGGCGTCGCTCCGAACGAAACTGGCGCCGGGCCGGATGGGCGTCGAGCACGGCTGCTCCCGCCAGGGTGGCTTCGCCCGAAAGCTCTCGGATGACGAGATGCTCTCCCACCAAAACATGGACCGGTTGATCAAAGCGCAACTGGGCCACCGAACGCTCCCCCGGCTTGAGCACGATGTCCTCGGGAAAGAGGACGCGCGCCTGAGTCCGCCCCGATCCGTGATGAACGAAGACGCGGTGGTTCGACTTCAAGGGCCGGGTGGTCCCTTTCTGGTTGGGGATGGGCCGGGAAGCCCTGACCAGATCGACATCGATTTCGAGGGTCGCCTCACCGGGAGAGCCGCCCACCAAGAGATGACCTCGCGACACCCCTTTCCTCCCCTTCGAACTGAGAGGCAGGTCGGGTAAGTTCAGGGCCGTCCGCATGCCCGGCACCGCGGTCTCCAGCGAAGACTGATGGTTCTGGATGGAGCGCACGTGGGTTTTGAGTCCCGATGGGAAGGCGGTGAGTCGGTCCCCCACCGACAGCGACCCTCCGACGAGCGTCCCAGTGACCACCGTGCCCACCCCCTTCGGCGAAAAGGCCCGGTCGATGGCGAGGCGGGGTTGGCCGAAATCGCGGGGAGACGGCATCCCGGCCAAGGTCGAGGCAATCACCTCCCGCAGGTCATCGAGGCCCGCTCCCTTGGGGGCCGACACCGGAACGATCGGAGCCCCCTCCAGCACCGTCCCCTGCAGATCGTCGGCCAGGATTTCAGTGACAAACTCCAGGTCGTCCACAAGGTCCGCCTTGGTGAGAGCCACGACAAAATTCCTGATTCCCAGGTAAGTCAAAATCTGGAGATGTTCCTCGGACTGGGGCATCCACGAATCATCCGCCGCCACGATAAAGAGGGCGAGGTCGATGGCCCCCACCCCAGCCACCATGTTATTGACGAAGTCGGCATGTCCCGGCACATCCACCATCCCGATCTCAAAGGTGTCGCCTCCCCCGCCCGGAACCGGCAGGGAAAAGTGGGCAAAACCGAGCTCGATGGTCACTCCCCTTTCCTTCTCCTCCGGCAGACGGTCGGGATCGGTTCCGGTCAGGGTCTTGACCAGAGTCGACTTCCCGTGGTCGATGTGGCCGGCCGTGCCGATGATGAAATTCCGAGCCATGGTTTCTCAGGACGTCGGGACAATCCCCGCGATCCGTGCTTTTTCAAAGTCAAAAGGGGTCATTTCAAGCCGCACCCTGGCCCCCGGAACGAGCCGCCCACTCTTTTCGGCCAAGGCTTTGGCGGGATGCCCGATGACTTTCTTGCCATTGGGCAGACTCACCTCAAAGGCCCGCTCGCGATAGATCCGGAGGATCTCGCCGGTCGTGATGATGGGTTCGCTGGGCACGGGACGATCATGATTCGCTTGTCTCCGGAAGCAAGAAGGGAGAACAAAAAGCTTGGTCAGAACCCTCCCTTCCGAGGGAATCCGCCACCGTTCCCCTCCCCCGCGCATTGTCCTTGCCCTGGAATGACCCGGGACGTTATCTGATCTTTTGTGTCCGGGCAAACGACCGGATGGCACTCCGCTCTTTATGGACGATGACATTGCACCGGTGACCCCTTCCCTGCTGGAGCAGGCGAAACGGGGTGACGAGGACGCATGTGATCATCTTGTCGAGATCCTTTATCCCCTGGTCGCGCGGCGGGTCTTCAATCATGTGCGCCGGACCGCCGACCAAGAGGATGTCATTCAGGAGGTCTTCATGAAGCTCTTCCTCAAGATTGACCAATTCAAGGAGACCAGTCCCTTCGAGCACTGGGTCTCGCGGATTGCTGTCACCACCTGCTACGATTGGCTCCGCAAAAAGAAATCACGGCCGCTCCTTTCCTATTCCGACCTGAGCGAGGAGGAGGCCGCGCTGGTGCAACGGACCCTGAACGGGGAGATCGGGCAGGAGGCGGAGCGGCAACGCCGCCAGCTAGCCGAGGTCCTCGACACCTTGATCGACCGCCTCAAGCCACGCGAACAGATCGTGGTTCGCTTGCTCGACCTCGAGGGAAACAGCGTCCGGGAAGTCGGTGAAATCACGGGATGGGGAGCGTCGAGAATCAAGACCCTCGCCATGCGGGCGCGGCGCAAACTGGCCCAACAACTCAACGCCCTCGAACAAGATTCCCGAAAGGAGCCCAAGAAACAGCCAAAGCCATGAGCAAAAACAACGAAGACGAAGCCTGGTCCAAACTCGCGGAGACCGCCCGGAGACTTGGTTCCGGACAGGACTCCGCCCCCCTCCGCACGGCACCCGCCGACTTCGTGTCACGGATACGCTCCAGGCGGCGAGAACTTTGGGATCTTGCCCGCACCCTTCTTTGGCGTCGCTGGTCTCTGATCGCGGTGTTCATTGCGATCGTGGCTTACCTTCTGGTACACTTCTCCCTGAGGAAGGACCGGGAACCAACGATCACCCCTCCCCGACCTCCTCACCTTTTTTCCTCATGAAGACAAACTTGCGAGACAAGGCAACCATCCTGATGGCATTTGCTGCGGTATTTCTCTGCGGATACGGCATTGGTCACCTCGTCAGGGACCGACAGATCCCACCCACTCCCGCATCGTCAGACACGACCACCACCGTGACCTGGGAAAAAGAAACGCTCTCGCTTCTCAGAGACACTCTTGACTTGCGTCCCGGTCAGGTCGAGCAGGTCGAAAGGGAGCTCTCAAGGACGGCCGAAGAAATTGACCAAAGTCACCACGCGGTCCTGCTCGAATACCACCTGCATCTCAGCAAACTCTACGAACGCTTGATCAACTTGTTGGACCAATCGCAAGCTAATCGCCTCCGGGAAGAAAAAAGGCTTCTTGACCGGCAGATCGAAAACATGTCAATTTACGACTAGTGGTTAATTCCGAATCAATGCCCCGCGTCAGCTTCATCCTCGGTGTCGCACTTCTGGTCCTCGCCTCGACCTTTGCGATCAGTGTCGCACTGCGTGAGCCCATCCCCTCGGGCAAGCACGGGCGTGAGCACTCGGTCGAGGCAGAACCGCGTCAGGTGGGCCGCACTCACAGCACCCGGACAATTAGTAATCCCAATCCCGAATCGGACTTGCGCAAGCGCAACACGACCAGCGGAGAAAACTTGGTCATCAGCGCCCCCGACTCACACCCCCGCGGGGGAGAACTCACGGAAAAGGCTCGCAAGGTGCAGGCGGAGGCCACCGTGGAACTCGACCGCCTCACCGAACGTCTGGCCCTCACCCCTCTTCAACGTCAACGGCTCTTTCCCATCCTTGCCCGCACCAACAAGAACTACGACCCCGCCCTCATTCTTCCCGGACAGCAACCCGGAGCCCCGGCTCTGGCTGCCCTGGAAACTCAAAGCAAGGTCAACGAGATCCTGGAACCCCAGCAAGCCGACCAACTGATCGAGGACACCATCAACGACACTCTTCTCTGGCAGGAAATCATCGACAAACTGCGACAGCAACTCGATGAGGAAACCCCGCAACCGTCAGAAAATCAGCCCGAACAAGCGGGAAAGCCGGAGGAACCCACATCAGGTCGCAGGGGCAATTTGTTCGAACGGGTCGGGGAATGAAAATTTCTTTGAGGTTTTTGCGACCATTCCCTCGCTTAATCCGTCAACCCTCATGAACGGCGAGGCTTTCACAACGAAAGCGGCCAACTAACCAACCAACCAAACATGAAATTTAAGCAACTCATCGCTTTTTCCGCTCTCACCGGGGCGGCCGCAGCAGGCCCCGAGGGCGACCGGCCCACTTTGGGGTCAATTCCCGAGTGGCTCGACCTCGATGGTGACGGAGTCATTTCGGAAGCCGAACGCCAAAGTTGGATCGAAAGTCGCCGCAAGGCCGCCAAAAAAATGTTCCACATGTGGGATGAAGACGAAGACGGCTCCGTTAACGAGGACGAACGCGAGGCCGGAATCGCAGCGCTCCGCGGAAGAGTCCAAGAAAAGCGCTCCGAGCTTTTCTTGAAGATTGCGGGCGAGGAAGGAGAACTCACTCTCGAAGAATTTGCCTCCGGCGACCCGATGTCACGACTTCCCGAACTCTTGGTCGGGCGCATGTTCGATCATCTTGACGCCGACGATGACGGCATCGTGACCGAAGAAGAATTTCTCGGAAGCCTCGGACACCGGGTCGGTGGCCCCGGCCGCGGCAACCCTGGTGGCAGGGGCAAGGGCGACGGCGGGGATCCCAATTATGACGGCGATTCCGGCGACGATTCCGGCGATGACGGCACTGGCGACGGCGATCCGACGGCCGGAGGAGAATAGCTTCAGCATCAGTTGACCGATGCCTGCCAGTGGCCCCACTCGGATCACTCGAATCAAAACAACCCGTCGATGGCGGGTTGTTTTTTCTTTAACGATCTGGAAACATTCTCAGCCATGTCGAAATTCGTCGAAACATTTTTTATCCTCGTTCTCATTCTCTACCCCCACGTGGGAGGGGCGCGAGACCTCTACGCGACCGAATTTGAGGATTTTCCGGTGGGCGACAACAAATGGGCAAACACCGACGGTTGGCTCAGCAATGACACCACCTCGGGAGCCCAAGGCATCCTTCAAGATTATCTTCCCGGGCTGCCTTTTGGGAAAACTGCCTTTCTTGGCTTCACCCCCCCATCCTCAACTCTCACCACACTGGCCAGAGCGATCAATTACGACCCGGCCACGGAGGGAGTTCACCGCCTATCCTTCGAATCTTACCTCGGGGTCCAGGATTCAACCAACGGCCGGAGGGATCAGTTCTTCATTTCCTTCTACGACATCGACGGAAACTTCCTCGCCGCCATCATCTTTGACAACAGGGAAGCCGAAGGCCTCATGGTTCGCGGACAGGGACGAGCCGACGGCTCCATCCAGTCGTATGCGACGGATGTTCCCTTCATCCGGGGTGATCAGGTTTTCGATGTGGTCGCACTTCAAATTCTCCGGGTTGAGATTGATCTCGCCACCAATACCTGGTCGGCGCAACTGGACGGTCTGCCGCTTTTCAGCGACGCCCCCTTTACCGACCCTTCTTTCGCCCCCCTGACTCTGGGTGCGACCGCCGCCGAGTGGGAGCTGACCTCTCCTTTGACCCTTCTTGCCGGCGACAACTGGCTCTTCGTGGCCGACTGGTTCGTGCGCACCGAGCCACAGGGGAAGGAGCCATTTTTGATCGATACGATCTCCCGGAATCCCGATGGCGGAACGACGATCAGCTGGACTGGTGAGCCCGGCTTCGACTACCAGGTCTTCTCTTCGCAGGACCTCAAGAGTTGGTCCGACAACCTGGCTGGCGCGGCCTTTACGGGGGTGACTTCCACCGGAGCCCTGACATTCACCGACTCCACCCCCCAGACAACCCACCGCTTCTATCGGGTTGAACGATCGGTGAGCCCGTGAGAGATCAACGCCCCCGCTGCAAAAATTCAGGCCAAAAGAACTCTCGATTTTGGGGCCAGCAGTCCTCGACCTCGACGACCGAGATTCTCCCCGATCATCGCACTTCCTTCAAAGAGGTCAGCATCAACCCCTTGAACTCGACTTCGACCCCCTCGGCCTGCAAGGCAACCTGACCTTTCGAGACGGTGCAGTTCTTCCCGTGATTCACGAGATCATCATTCACCCAGACCTTCACCTCATTGCCCTTGCACTCGATGACCATCTTGTTCCACTCGCCCACCGGCTTTTCCGAGTCATCGGTCAGATTCAAGATGCGGCGGGCGTCTCCCTGCTTACCTCCCCATTTTTGGTCCTTTCCCTTCGGGCGTCGCTTTTCCATGTCGGGAACCTCGATGTTTTCGTCGATGCACCAGAAATCGCCGGCGTGCCCGCTATTCATCTGGACCTCAATCGAGGCCGGAAACATCCCGTAAAGAGCCCGGGGTCTCGAAGCGTGAACCAAGACCCCGCAGTTCCCCGGCTGCTTGGCAAAACGATACTCCAGCTCGAGGCGATAATCCGCGTAAACCTTGTCGGTAATCAAATGACCTCCCGGTTTTCCCAGACTGACCAACTTACCGTCCCTGACGAGAATGGCACAAACTTAAGCGGCGACTCGGGTTTTCTTGTAGGCGTTGCTCCGGGTGTCTTTTTCGACGAAGATTCGCCGGGGCGCGGTCAGGAGTGGGTAGCTTTTGGGTCGGCGTTTGATTGCTCGCGGTTCAAGGCGATAGGGGCGAATCTCCAGGACCCGTTGCGACACTTCCTCGATGAGGATCTGGTGCCGCTCTCGCAGCTTGCGAGGCTTGCCCGCCAATGGTCGGTAGCTCTCTGACATCGAGACCACCAGATCAATGGTCTGTTTGAAGCTGATCTCCAGAATTTCCCGAACTCCGTGATGGGCTCCTTCTTGCATGAGCGCACGGATCAGGTTGTAGCTGATCTGCATCATCAACAGGGTGCGCTCCGCCATCTCAGGGCTTTTCACGCGCAGCATTTCCATCCGCAGGGTGGTCTTGAGATCCCGAAGTTTGACCTCGATTTCCCAGCGCCGAAGGTAAAGGTCTGCGACTTCTTCGGCAGGATGAGTTTCCGGGTCCAGCAGGTCGGTCACCACCACCAACATCTGCTTTTCACCACAACGATTTTCGTAACCGAGCTTGATGTAGCGGAAGGTCATTTCGTCCGGGAGTTGGTCCCACTCCTCTTGAGTGAGATCACTTCCAGCAGGTGGATTCTTGCTCTTGACCCAAGTGACCAGCCGCTCGATCGGGCTCACCTTTTTGCCTCTGCGCCAGTCAAGCTTGCGGTGCCGTGATTGGTGCAGACGCATCACGACGTGGGCCTTTTTGGCCCGTATTTGGGCCATGAGTTGGTAGGTGCAGAAGGCCCGGTCAGCCAGCATCAGATCGCCCTCATGGACGTGCTTGAGAAGCCTGGGAGCGACCCGGGAGTCATGCTTTCGACCCGCAAATGTTTCAAAGCCTTCCCATCCTCCGTGGCTGAGATTGACCACGCCAACGATGCCCATGACGGGGTGACCGCATCCTTCCCGCTGAGTGGTGGGCTGAGGGTAGCGCTTTTGGTTCTTCACGGTATCAAGAAGTTGCAACGAGCTTCCATCGATGGCCTTGAGCGTCAGTCCGCGCCACTGGTCGCGCTCAATCACCCGGGCATTCAGGGTGGAGGTGGTCTTGTCGGCTACGGATTGCAGGAAGCTCATCGACATTCTGGAGCGAGCATTGCAGTAGGCAGTGGTATTGCTGGAGGGTTGGGGCAATCCCTGGGCGATGTTCCATGTTTGCACCATGCTCACGGCCCTGGTGCAAGCCGCATTGAGCTCAAGGATTTGGCCAAGCCAGGCCCAGAAGGTTGGAATGGTTCCGTAGTGGCGCTGCCTCTTGGTCTCATCGATCTGACGGAGAAAATCGCTCCCGAGAATGGGCTCAAAAAGGAGAGCGTAGCCGCTGAGGGAATCACTGATGAGTTGTTTTCTGGCAGCCTGAATCGCGGCTTGAATTTTTCGCTTGGCGGTGGCAAATACGGTGGACGGAAAGCTGGTCAGCAAGGGTTGTTGTTTCACATTAACAAACCGTACGCGGGTCAGCTTTTCGTCTCATTTTTTGGGGCTTTTTTCGACGAAATACCCCTTAAGTTTGTGGCATTCGTCCCTGACGATGAAACTCGGGGAGATCTTGGGATCCTGATCAGCAGCGGGCACGTCGGCATGCCAACCTGAGAGATCTTTGCCGTTGAACAGCGGAATCATTTCCCCTTCTCCGGCACGGCCGTGGAGGGTCAGGAGAGATCCGAACATCAAAGTAGTGAAAAAGGTCTTCATGTGCCAAGCGATACTTCCCGATCCCACAGCGTCTTTCGATTGCTTCCGATCGATCTCAGGAGCTCAAGTCATTCCCCTGAGAACACCCAACGGCGGAACTCCCGGATCAACTCGTCATCGACCCGGCGCGCTACCGCCCCTTCGATCCCCGCCACGTCGGAACCGACGTGAATGCCCACGAGGAACTTCGCCCCTCCCCGCTCGATCCACACCGGCGCACCACTGAGGCCTCTGCCGGTCCGAACGTCATACCCAAAAAGGTTTCCATCGACCTCGGTGACCCGGCCGCTCGCTTTCCGGATGGTTTTCCCACCCGGAAACCCAGCCACCTGGACCTCATCCCCCACCTCGACCCCCGGAACCATCCCCTGGCCGAGCCGGAAAAGCCCCGCTTTCGTCATCCGCGGGCCCGTCTTCAAAAAGGCAAAGTCATGACGCACCAGGGCTTCGTCCGACATCTGATGGCTCCCCGTGGCCGCCCTCGTCCGGTAAAGCGATGACACTACCCCGGGAAGCCCCTTCGATGACGGTCGGCCGATCAGGAATCGCTCGTCACCATACTCCAACTCGACCGACTTCAAGGCCCCCAGTTCGGGGTGAACGAGATTATGAGCCGCTGTCACCACGTGGTGGGCATCGATAATCGCCGCTGTTGCCCGTCCGGTTCGGCCGAAAAGCCCGGCATCGCCCCGAAGGATCAACTGGCCCACTCCCGGCACCGCGTTCTCGGGCTCAACCATTTGAACACGCCCGAGATCAGGACGTCCATCACGGGCACAACCCGCCAGCAAGAAAAGGCCCAGCCAGATCCACGCCTTCATCACCAAACCCGCTCAGGGATACACCACCACCGGCCCAACTCCGCTTCCTCCTTGCACCGAGCGGAACTTCTTCACCGCCTTCTTGATCCGCTCCACCGCCTCATCGATCTCCTCGCGGGTGGTGAATTGCGAAAGGGAAATCCGCAAGCTGCTCTTGGCCTGCTCGTCGGAAATACCCATCGCCTTCTGCACGTGACTGGGTTGCTGCTTGCCGGTCATGCAGGCACTCCCGGTCGACACCTGCACCCCGGCTTCATCGAGCAGGATCAACAGGCCCGCGCCCTCGCATCCCTCGAAGGACACATGGGCGCAGGTCGGCACCCGATGATCCCGACTGCCATTTAAAACCACCCCGTCAATCTCGGCCACCAAACGCTGCTCCAGATGATCGCGGTTCGCGGCGATCCCGGCATGAGCGTCCTTCTCAAGAGCCTTTCTTGCCAACTCCGCCGCCTTTCCCAGCCCCACGATGTAGGGGACGTTTTCCGTCCCGCTCCGCCGTCCCCCTTCCTGTCCTCCTCCCCTGATCAGGGGCTCAAAACGCACCCCTTCCCGCAGGTAAAGGGCCCCGATCCCCTTCGGCGCATGAAACTTGTGCCCGCTGATGCTCAGAAAATCGACCGGCACCTCGCGCACGTCCACCCGCGTCTTGCCCACCGCCTGAATCGCATCGGTATGAAACGCAATACCATGCTCGCGCGCGACCTCGCATAACCCGACCACCGGCTGAATCACCCCAGTCTCATTGTTGGCCCACATCACACTGGCAAAACCAGTCTCCGCCGCCTCGCAGACTTCCCGAAATTCTGCCACCCTCAGCCGCCCCTCGACATCCACCCCGCAACGCTTGACCCGAAACCCAACGTCCTCCATCGCCTGCACCGGACGTAGCACCGCGCTGTGCTCAATTACTCCCGTGATCACAGTTGACGACTTCCTCCCGTAAATCCGGGCCAAAGACTTCAGGACCATGTTGTTGGACTCGGTTCCACAACCGGTAAAGACGATCTCCTCTTCCTTGGCCCCAATCAACTCCGCGACCTCCCCGCGCGCCTCGGCGATGGCCTTTTTCACCGACCTTCCCGCGCGATACCCGCTCGACGGATTGTGAAACTGTTCTCCAAAAAAAGGCATCATTGCCTCCACCACCTCCGGATGCACCCGGGTGGTCGCATGGTTGTCGAGATAGATCATTGAAGTGATGTTATCCGCCCCCTAGCGTTCGGCAAGCCGTTCCCCCCCACCGCGCATGTCCATCCGCCGCCTTCGCCAAGTCCTCACCCATCTCACGGTCATCGTCGTCACTCTCGCGGCGGTCCTTCTTTTCCAACTATACCAACAGCAACAAGGAGCCCGGGAAACCGGCCGACAAATCATCGGGTTCTGCCATCTCCCCAATCTCCCCGAAGAACTTGTCGTTCGCCACGCCGTCATCGACCGCTCGGAGGACCCTGATTTTGTCGATGTCATTCTCACCCTCACCGGCCCCACCGAAACCCTCAACGACTGGCTCAAACAATTCGACCAATGGGAAAAGGACCGCCCCGGCATCATCCAAAACCACCGCACCCGGGAATCCGAAATGAGTTCCAGGTTCGACTTCACCGCCGAAGTTTATCTGCAATGAACGCCAGGATGACCCGACCAACGAAAAGCTTTCCTGCTGAAGAAGCGAAGCCCAACGATCTGGGGTGATCTCCCCAAGCCGTTCCAGAAAGCTGGTTGCAACCTTTGAAACTTCCCATGGATAATGAAAAAGTCCCAGCCGACTTTGTCGAACGAATCCTCGCCTTCGAAATTGACGATCCCGAATCTTCCCTTCCTTTCAGCGGCAGACTGGCCCGGGAACAAGGCTGGACCCTGGCCTTCACGGCAAGGGTCATCGAGGAATATAAACGTTTTCTCACCCTGGCCATGGTCGCCGGACATCCGGTCACCCCTTCCGAAGACATCGATCAAGCCTGGCACCTGCACCTCCTTTACACCCGAAACTACTGGCTCGAGCTCTGCCGGGACACTCTGGGACAGGACCTGCACCATGGACCGACCAAAGGCGGAACGACCGAGGGGGACAAGTTCTACGACTGGTATTCCAAAACCATCGGGAGCTATCAAAGAGTTTTCGGCTCTGCTCCACCCGAAGACATCTGGCCATCTCCCCCCAGACGTTTTGCCAATGCCGGCTGCGCGAGGTGGGTAGACACCTCAAAGTTCTGGCTCCTCCCCAAGCCCGTCTTGAGGCAAAAGAAACCACGAAAATGATGCAAGTCACCGCCACTTCAATCTTCGACTGGGACGGACCATCCTTCCTCGCTTTCTATGCGGTCGCCTTTTGCCTAACCACCGCCTGGTCGATGGCCCGGCGGAAAAAGGTTGTTGCCTCCTTCAATCCGGCACCCGGCACGACGCCCCAACTGGATGACCCGATTGAAATTGCCGACTTGTCCGGCGGCCCTTCCCGCGCTGCCCAAGTGGCGGTCCTGAACCTTGTCGAAAAAGGTGCCCTGTCATGGCAACCCGCAAGCACCTTTCGCAAGGCACACCTCAAGCAAGCAGGCCCGATCGCCAGCAATGCCCACTGGTTTGAACGAACGATTTATTCCGCCGTTTTGGCGATGGGAGAAACCGGCCTGCCACTGACCAAGCTTGGCCCCTCGGTTCTTAATGGAATCTTCCCACTCGAAAGCCGCCTGGCCAAACTGGGACTTCGACCCACCAAAGACGAACGATCCCGGAGAATGAGTTCTGCTCCGCTTCCCCTCTGGGGACTCCTGGTCGTTGGCGGATTGAAGCTTTTCATCGGACTCTCCCGGGAAATGCCCGTCGGATTTCTCGTCTTGGCCATCATCACCACCTTGATCACCACCATCATCATCCAAAAATCTGTCGGGAAACTTTCTCCCGCTGGAAAAAACTGCTCACACAACTTCGGGAAAAGCGAAACCGATCGTCCCTGTCACCGATCACCCACCTGGCTCTCTTTGGGATCTCGGGCAGCGCGGCCCATGCCGGACTTGCGGAAGTTGACACCAGCATGATAAAGGAGGTTCAAAAAATGTCCCATACCCGTCACGGAAGCAACGGTTGTGGTGGGGGAGGATTTGCCAGTGGCTGCGGAAGTGGTGATGGAGGATGTGGCGGCGGGGGTTGTGGTGGTGGCGGATGTGGGGGCTGTAGCGGATAGTTTTCTCCGCCAACGAGATCGCAAGCCACCCGCAGGAATTCACTTCACCCATCGACTTAAGTTTCGAAACCTTCATCATCCCGCCATGCGTATTCCCATCCTCCTCTTCCTTCTTCAGCTTGCGCCCCCCCTCTTCGCGGCCCCAAAACCCAACATCCTCTTCATCGCCATCGATGACCAGAACGACTGGATCGGCTGCATGGGGGGACACCCCAATGCCAAGACCCCGCACATCGATAAGCTCGCCGCCCGCGGCACCCTCTTCACCAATGCCCACTGCCAGTCACCGCTCTGCAATTCCTCCCGGGCCAGCCTCATGATGGGACTGCGCCCCGATTCCACCGGCATCTACGGACTCGCCCCCTGGTTCCGCGACCTCGAGGAATTCAAGGACCTCACCGCCCTCCCCCAGCACCTCAAGGCCCACGGCTACACCACCTACTCCGCCGGAAAAATCTACCACGGCAACTACGGACGCGGCAAAAAAGAATCCGAGTTCGACCACCTCGGACCCGGAGCAACCGGGGCTCCCTTCCCAGAGAAGAAATTGGTCAACACCCCCAGCAACATGCGCCTCGTCGACTGGGGACTCTTTCCCCATCAAGACGAGGACAAGGGCGACTACCAGATCGCCGACTGGGCCGTGAAGACCCTCGATTCCAAACCCGAAGACCCCTTCTTCCTCTCCACCGGATTCTTCCTCCCGCACGTCCCCTGCTTTGCCACTGAAAAATGGTTCACGATGCACCCGGAATCCGAAACCCAACTGGCCCGCATCAAACGGGACGACCGTGACGACACCCCGCGCTTTTCCTGGTATCTACACTGGTCCCTGCCCGAACCCCGCCTGCGCTGGCTCGAGGAACACGACGAATGGATGAACCTCACCCGCAGCTACCTCGCCTGCACCAGCTTCGTCGACGCCCAGATCGGCCGCCTCATGGAAGCTCTCGAACGCAACGGCTACGCCGACAACACCATCATCGTCCTCTGGTCCGACCACGGCTGGCACATCGGCGAAAAAGGCATCACCGGCAAAAACTCGCTCTGGGACGATGGCACCCGCGTCCCCCTGATCTTCGCCGGACCCGGCATCAGCAAAGGCGTCTCCACCCAACCCGCCGAACTCCTCGACATCTACCCCACCCTCGCCGAGTTGATCGAAACGAAAGCGCCCGCTCACCTCGAAGGCCTCAGCCTCGTCCCCCAGCTCAAAGATGCCGCCTCCAAACGAGACCGCCCTGCCATCACCACCCACAACCATGACAACCACGGGGTGCGTTCAGAAAACTGGCGCTACATCCGCTACGCCGACGGCTCCGAGGAACTCTACGACATGCAGAAGGATCCCAACGAATGGACCAACCTCATCGGAAAACCCGGTTACGAAAAAATCATCGCCGAACATCAAAAGTGGATCCCAAAAGTGAGCCGCAAACCGGCTCCCGGCAGCCGCTCCCGCATCCTCACCTACGACTCCGAAACCATGGAAGTCGTCTGGGAAGGTAAAAAAATCCTCCCCACCGATCCCATCCCAATGGACCGGTGATTGGGGAAGCAGGCCATGGGATCCATTTCAGCGGAAGCGATTTCTCACCGATCGACGATCAATTGACCAATTAGGTCAACGAACTCGAGATCGGCTGGTTGCCCGAAAGTTGAAAAAACGGGCACCTCTCCTCCAGCCCCAAACAGGTTCATCACCTTTGCAAAAAAGGAACCATGACCCCGCACCCTACTTCCTCACAGCCTTCCTGCCGCCAGACAACCCTTTGCCTTCCTGGCGACTGGGAGGGAGCGTGACTGCGAACGACGAACGCTTGCGGCAGACGTGCGCCATTCCTTGCTGGCGGCTTTGTCCAGAGGCAGAGGCATGCGGTCACGAACCAACCGAACCGGGGCCCCGTGCGCGTTACGCTGCCAGAGCCCTGCAGGCCACGTTGGGCTCCCGACCTCGCCAAAACGATCGACCGGCCTGCACTGACCTCGAGACCGGACCGACAACCGCGCCAGCGTTCGCGCGTTCCGAGCCTTTGGCGAAGGACTTTGGGACAAAGGCCGTAGGGACCGAAGCCGCCGAGGTGGGGCCGGGGTCAAGTGGAATAGGGGTCGGGAGTCGAAAAGGTACCACTTGAGGCCGGGACCGATCGGCGGCAGCGCGAGACGATCCGTGATCCGTGACGAACTCGCCGAAACGGGTTCCCGATGCGCGCCTCTGCCCCGCCGGTGCTGGCTTGGCCGCCGAAGCCCGATAGGGCGAAGGAGGCTGGAGGCGCGGAGGCTGGGTGTCCGAGAGAGCTTCAAGCGAC
>JALQTQ010000190.1 GCA_023263995.1 Akkermansiaceae bacterium
GATCGTCGGGTGCTGGAGGAAACTTTGCATCGTCAGCAACTTCGGGAGCGGGCCATTCTGGCCGGGCGCCCGGATCCTTTTCGGGATGAGCCGACAGTGGCGGTGAAGGTCTTGAAGCAATTTGATCGGCTCGAGCGAACGGTCATCGGAGTGACCGACGATCAAGTTGCGAATGTCTTTTTTTCTGCCATTGCACGCTCATACGACCCGCATAGCGACTATTTCAGTGAAAATGAAATGGCCCGTTTCCGCATCGACGACAGCAACGAATTGGTGGGGATCGGGGCTCAACTTGTGATGAATGACGATGGAGAAACCGAGGTCCGCGGGTTGGTCCGGGGCGGCCCGGCGGATCGCGGGGGCGAGCTTCGCCTTGGTGATCGGATTTTCGCGGTGTCCCCGGCCAATAACGAAGACTGGCAGGACATCACTTTTCAGACCACCGACAAGGTGNTCGGTCTGGTCCTCGGCCAGGAGGGAACTGAAGTGGGCCTGCGGCTGAGGCGGAGCGGAGAGGAAGGGGACGAGGTCGTGGAGCTTGTCATTGAGCGCGGGGTGGTCACGGTCAAGGATGAATTGGCTAGGGCTCGGGTTTACGATTTTGGAACGGAAGAAGAACCGTGGAAGATTGGGGTGATCGTGATTCCCTCGTTCTACTTTGATTTCGAGGACCGCGGCAGCCGTGTTTCGACCCACGTTGAGCAGTTGTTGGCCCGACTGATCCGCGAAGAGGTGAAGGGGTTGGTTCTCGATTTGCGAAACAACTCGGGCGGCTCTCTTTCGGAAGTGCAGCGCCTCACGGGCTTTTTTGTGGGCAAGGGGCCAGTGGTGCAGGTGCGGTCCTCGAACGGACAGATCCTCTCGCTCGATTCCTTTCATCCCGAGCCGCTCTACGATGGGCCGATGGTGGTGGTGACCAATCGGAGCAGCGCTTCGGCGACCGAGATCCTCGCGGGGGCTTTGCAAGATTATCGCAGGGCTGTCCTGATCGGGGCCTCGTCGACCTATGGGAAAGGAACGGTGCAGAAGACGATGGATATTTCCAATTACATGCCCGTTTTTACCGACCGCTCGCGGGCGGGTTGGCTGAAATTGACTTTCCAAAAATACTACCGGGTTTCCGGGAGTTCGGTGCAGTTACGGGGGGTGGTGCCCGACCTCATCTTGCCGGATCCGGGCGACGGGGAAGAATCAGGGGAACGACACCGTCGATATGCTCTGCCGCACGATGTCATCCGTGCGGCTGAGGGGTTCCAGCCGGGTGACGAAGAGGACCTTTTCTTGCCCCTCCTTCGCGAGAAGAGTAGCGCGCGGGTAGCCATGGAGCCTTACTTTGGCCATCTCATCGACGCCGTGAAGAGAGAAAGGGTCCGGCAGTCCGAAGCCCTGATCAGCCTGGATTTGAACCGAAGAATGGCCGAGCTGAAGGAGGAGGAAAAGTGCCGTCAGGCTTGGCTGGCGGAGCGTCGAGCCCATTTCGAGAAACTTCGAGAAGAAGATGGCAGCAGATGGAAGGTCTATCGACTGACTCTCGATGACCTCGACGAGGCGGCGTTAGTGGGCGATGATGGTGCTGATGTGACCGCGACTTACATGCGGGTTCTGGAAGACGAAGTGGCCCTTCTTGAGAACGATGAACCGTGGCCTGGTGGCATCGATGCTGTGGAGCGCGAGGCTCTGCAGGTTCTGCGTGATTTATCGGTAGCCCGGGCGGAACGGTAAAGCCCCTTCCAGAGGGGTTAGCAAAGGCAATTTCGCAATCCGGTCTGGAATTCCCCGTCCGAAGTGGGTTTTCTTGGGCCATGAAAATCACACCGTCGGAGTATCGCCACGTCAATTACGCCTGGGATGATGCCAAGGCTGCTACCATGACTCCTCTGGAGCGGCTCGTCTACCGGTCGAATCTGCTGGGCGACGATCAGCGCATCACCAACACGGGAGGCGGCAATACTTCCTCGATCGCCGCCGAAAAGGACCCGCTGACCGGTGAGAATGTCGAGGTCCTCTGGGTCAAGGGGTCGGGCGGAGATCTGCGAACCGCCACCACCGAAAACTTTTCCTCGCTTTACCAAGACAAGTTGCTTGCTCTGCAAAAGCTTTATCACACCACCAGGCCAAACGGAGTAAAGACCGAGATCGAAGACGCGATGGTGGGGATGTATCGGCACACCACCTTCAATCTGAATCCAAGGGCTTCGTCGATTGATACCCCGCTGCATTCATTCATTCCCGCCCGCCATGTTGATCACATGCACCCGAATGCTTTCATTGCCATTTGTGCCACCCGGAATTCCGAAAAGATCACCCGGGAGATCTACGGTGAGGAGGTGGTTTACACCCCGTGGCAGCGCCCCGGCTTCGATCTTGGCCTTGTCTTTCAGGAGATTTGTCGCAAGCACCCCGAAGCGCGGGGCATCAATATGGGACAGCATGGCCTGATCAATTGGGCAGACGATGACAAGGAGTGCTATGAATTGACCTTGGAGTTGATCGAACGTGCCGGGCGGTACCTTGAAGAGCGGGATCGGGGAGCGGGCACTTTTGACGGCCAAAAATACCAGCCTCTCGCGCCAGATCGCCAGAAGGAGTTGCTCGTCGAGGTGCTTCCCTGGTTGCGCGGGCAAGTGAGTGGAGAGCGTCGATTCATCGCCACCGTCGAAACCACCGAGGCCGTGATGGAATTTGTCAATTCGCACGCCGCCCCCCGCTTGGCCGCTCTTGGGACCTCGTGTCCCGATCATTTCCTCAGGACCAAGATCAAGCCGCTCTATCTCGATTGGGACCCACAAAGCGAGGGCCTCACGGAGTTGCGGAGCAAACTGGCGGCGGGCCTCGAGCAATACCGGAGCGACTACCGCGATTACTACGAGGCCAACAAGGAACCCGATTCTCCACCAATGCGTGATCCCAACCCCACCGTGATTCTCGTGCCCGGGTTGGGAATGATTGCTTTCGGAAAGAACAAGTCGGAGTCCCGCGTGACGGCCGAGTTCTACAATTCAGCGATTGCGGTGATGCGTGGGGCCGAGGCCATCGATGAATACATCGGGCTTCCGCAAAAGGAGGCATTCGACATCGAATACTGGGCGCTGGAGGAAGCCAAGCTGCGCCGGATGCCTCCGGAACGGGAGTTTGCCCGCCAGGTGGTCATCGTCGTGGGGGCCGGCAGCGGAATCGGCCGGGAGATGGCTCACCTCATGATCGACCAAGGGGCTCACGTGGTCTGTGCGGATCTTGATGCGGAGGCGGCTGCCGCCACTGCGGCCGAGCTGACCGCCAAAGTCGGCCAGGGAATCGGCGTGGCCGGGACCGGGCTCTCGGGGTGCGGCAACGCCATCGGCTTGGGGTGTGATGTGACCAATCGTGCTTCGATTGCCGCGATGCTGGCAGAGGTTGTCTTGGCTTACGGGGGATTTGACGGGATCGCGGTGACGGCTGGAATCTTTGTTCCTCCCGACCGCAGCGGGCATATTCCTGATCCGATGTGGGGCAAGACCTTCGGAATCAACGTGGCGGGTCCCTACCTCGTGGCCGACGAAGCGGCTGCGATTTGGCGGAAGCAGGGGCTGAAAGGGGCGCTGGTCATCACCACCAGCGCCAATGCCGTGGTTTCCAAGAAGGGATCGGTGGCCTACGATACCTCCAAGGCCGCCGCAAACCATTTGGTGCGTGAATTGGCGGTGGAACTGGCTCCCATCGTGCGCGTCAATGGAGTTGCTCCCGCAACCGTGGTGGCCGGGAGTGCGATGTTTCCCCGTGACCGGGTCATCGCTTCCCTGACAAAGTACGAAATCCCCTTTGAGGAGGAGGAATCGACAGAGGGGTTGCGGGAAAAGCTCGCGAAGTTTTATGCAGCTCGCACCTTGACCGGCGAGCCCATCACCCCGCGGGACCAAGCGCAGGCGATCTTGTTTCTTTTGAGCGAGGGTGCTTCCAAGACCACCGGGCAGGTGCTCGCGGTGGATGGAGGACTTCACGAGGCCTTCCTGCGATGAAAACCGATGTTGTCTTGATTGGCTCGGGGATCATGTCCTCGACCCTTGGGGTGCTCTTGAAGCAGTTGCAGCCGAGCCTTTCTCTTCGGCTTTTTGAGGTGGCCGACGAACCAGCTCCGGAGGCTTCGAGCGGTTGGAACAATGCGGGGACGGGGCATGCCGGTCTCTGTGAATTGTCCTACACCCCGCATTTGGAGGATGACGGCACGGTCAACGTTAACAAGGCCATCTCGGTCTTTGAGGATTTCGAATATTCCCTGCAATTGTGGGCTCACGCCGCGAGGACCGGGATTTTGCGCGAAGTGCGTGCCTGTCTTCATCCTCTTCCTCATCTTTCGTTGGTGCACACCGCCGAGCAGGTGCCCTATCTCAAGGCCCGCCATGAGGCTCTGCAGCGACACCATTTTTTTCAGTCGATGACCTTTTCCACCGACCGGAGTGAGATCGAGGAGTGGGCACCGCTTCTGATGGAGGGGCGCGACGAGAAGCAGCCAGTTGCGGCGACCCGGATGGCAGGCGGAACCGATGTCAACTTTGGCGGCATCGCGGGGCAATTCTGCCAATGGTTGGGTGATCAGGAGAGCGTGGGCGTATCATTCGGGACCCGGGTGGTGGATCTTGAGAAGCGGGGTTCGGGCTGGATGGTAACCACGAGGCATGAAAAATCCGGGCGGGAGGAGACGGTTGAAGCCCGTTTTGTTTTTGTGGGCGCTGGGGGGGGATCACTTCCTCTCCTACAGAAGGCGGGACTTCCCGAGGCCAAAGGATACGGCGGGTTTCCCATCGGAGGTCAGTGGATGGTCACCGATCATCCCGAGCTTGTTGCCCGCCATAGCGCCAAGGTGTATGGACAGGCCTTGGGAGCGGCCCCCACGATGGCGGTGCCCCATCTCGACACGCGCATGATTGATGGCAAACGTTACCTTCTTTTCGGACCCTTCGCGGCCTGGACCGGCAAGTTTCTCCAGCGGGGCGGGAATCATTTTGATCTCCTTCGATCGGTCAGGCCTGATAATCTCCTGCCTTTGTTGCGGGTAGGATTCCACAATCTCGACCTGGTGAGGTATCTTCTCTCTCAGGGCTGGCAGTCCAAGGAGTCGCGAATGGCGGAATTGCGGAAATTCTACCCGGCGGCGCGGGCAGATGACTGGAAAGTCATCGATGCGGGAATCCGGGTACAGGCGATCAAGCAGGAGCCGGGGGAGAAGCCTGGCATCGTGCACTATGGGACGGAGGTGCTCACGAGTGCGGACCGCAGCATCTCGGCCCTTCTGGGGGCTTCGCCCGGAGCTTCGGTCTCGGCCAAGGTCATGCTGGAATGTGTGCAGCGATGTTTTCCGGACCTTCTTCGATCAAAAGAAGGAAAGGCTCGCCTGACGGCCATGATTCCCCATTGGCAGATTGACCTTAAGGAGTCGTCGGCACGAGAGAAGTTCGAAGGTTGGCACGGGGCCGCGGTGAGGGATTTGCAGTTGGGGTGATGAGGGCGGACGATGGCATTTACTTGGCGATCGACCTGGGGGCGGGAAGCGGCCGGGTCATGGCCGGGGTGGTCTTGGGCGGAGTGATGGATCTCGAGGAGGTCCGGCGCTTTGAGAATCGGGTGATCGAGGAAGAAGGTGCCCTTTATTGGGATTTTGAGGCACTCTGGGAGAATATCGTCGAAGGATTGGGCGAAGCTGCCAAGAAGTACGATGTTTGCAGGATTCGCTCGATCGGGGTGGACACTTGGGGAGTGGATTACGGATTGATTGATCGAGAAGGTCGACTTCTCTCCCGGCCCCGGAATCATCGAGACGCTCGGACCCGCGGCATGTTGGACCGTCTTTTTGAAAAGCTGCCGGCCGGGGATCTTTTTCAGGAGACCGGGATTCAGTGTCTTGACATCAACACCCTGCCGCAATTGTGTGCCGAGGCCGCTGAGGAGGGAGGTTTGCTCGCGCGGGCTTGGCGATTTCTCCTGATCCCGGATCTGGTGAACCATCGTCTCAGCGGCCAGACCGGTTGTGAACGGACCAATGCCAGCACCACGCAGATGTATCATCCGGTCAAGCAAGAGTGGTCGCATCGGGTCTTTGAGGCGGCCGGGGTTCCCTTTCACCTGGCCCCACCTTTGGTTGCTCCGGGTGATGATCTCGGGCCGCTTTTACCTGAAGTGCAGCGACGGACCGGGCTTGCAGCAGAGACCCGGGTGGTCGCGGTGGGGAGTCATGACACTGCCTCGGCGGTGGCGGCAGTGCCGGCTGTTGAAGGGAAGCGATTCGCTTACCTGAGTTCGGGCACGTGGTCTTTGCTGGGGCTTGAATTACCGTGTCCCATTCTGAGTGAACTCGCGAGAGAATACAACGTTACCAACGAGGCTGGCGTGTTTGGCACGACGAGGCTTTTGAAAAACATCAACGGGATGTGGTTGGTGCAGGAATGCCGTCGGGTTTGGCAGGAGCGGGGGCATGACTTTGATTTTGCCGAACTGGCGGCCTTGGCCATCGCGGCGAATCCTTTGCGGTCTTTCATCGATCCCGACGAAGGTCGGTTCACTGGGCGCTGTGACATGCCGGAGGTCATTGCCGGGTTTTGTCGGGAGAGCGGCCAGCCTGTTCCCGACTCGCCGGGAGTGGTCATGCGCCTGATCATTGACAGCTTGGCGATGAAGGTGCGTTTTGTTCTGGAACGATTGGAAGAGATCGCAGGCGGATCTGTCGAGGTCCTGCACATCATCGGCGGGGGTGGGAGAAACCCCCTGCTCAACCAGAGCATTGCCAACGGGATCGGGCGACCTGTTTTGGTCGGGCCCTATGAGGCCACGGCAGCCGGCAACGTCATGATGCAATGTCATGCTGCCGGGGGGGCGCAGAACTTGGAAGAAGGGCGGGAAATGATTCAGCGGTCCTTTGCCACTGAGCGTTATCTTCCGGAAAATGAATCGGAA
>JALQTQ010000191.1 GCA_023263995.1 Akkermansiaceae bacterium
TTCACGCTCACCGTGCACGAGGCACCGGGGCCCGACGGCGGCACCGTCGGCGTCGTGCTCCTGACCCCGCGCGGGGTCGATGCTCCCGTCCCGGTGATCGCCTGGGTGCACGGCGGCGGCCTCGTCGTCGGGACGCCCTACGACGACCTGCCTGACTGGCTTTCGCAGGTGCTGAGTTTTGAGCGGGTAACCCTCTCTGGCACACTTCTTATCAAGTGCGTCACCACCACAGTCTCTACCTGGCCAGACTGGGTCAAATTTCTCCTAAACAATGCCAGCTTTGTGGACATCCAGATCGGAGTGCCAACTGCTCCCCAGTCTACCCTCTGGCTCTTCTACGACGTCGAGATTCCGCTCGGGGCGGTCAATGCCGACGTGGGTGCCCTCTCTGCCAATCAATTCTACCAGCCGCTCGGCTACCAGTTCCTGGCCCCGCCCCCTGGCTTCGCTGAGTCGCTCAGGATTGCTCAGGGCTTCCTCCCCTACGAGGGAGACCTCTCGGTTGTCGAGGTCTTGGCCGGGGGAGTTGATCCCTTCGGGAAAGTGGTCAATATCACCAATGCCCTCGACGAGTGGCGCAACGCCCGGGCGCTGGTTCAAGGTGTGGATCTCAACCTAGCAGACGGCCGCCAGACCATTCGCTGCGGAGCTCCTCAACGCCTCTCCTTCCAGGACATCGTCAACCGCCTCCGCTCCTCCTCACGCGACAACGTGACCGTCTGATTGCCCCCTGCGGACCCCCCGCATTCCCTCCGCACCGGTTCCGCGATTTCGGTGCATTTTTCTCAACTCTCTGTCAGATTTGCCCAATCTGCTTGTCGCGTTACTAAAAGGGAGGCCGTGCTTCAGGCCATCGTCGATGCCAGTGATTACTCGGAGCGTCTTGGTGTCCCGGCGGGTGATGCGGTGGCGCACTTGCGGGAAGCGGTCGTGGTGCGCTTCAAAAATAGCAACAAGACAATCGAGGTCGGCTTGATCGGCAAAAGGAGAGAAGACGCGAGCTTGATCAAGATTGCGGAGTTCCTCTACGAGGAAGCGCAGAAGGAAGTGCTGGAAATCGAACCCAGCTTTCAGGCCTATCTGGACGCCCTCTCAGAGAAACGATAGCACGTCGCACTCCTCGAAGCGGACCTTGGGGGCTGCGGCGTACTTGTCATCGTCGGCCCGGAATCCCAAGGCGCAGGCTACGGAAGTGGTGTAGCCTTTTTCAGGAAGGGAAAGGATGCGGTCGTATTCGGCGGGGTTGAGGCCCTCCATAGGGCAGGCATCGATGCCGAGCACGGCAGCACTGGTCATGAGCTGGCCGAGGGCAATGTAAGTCTGCAGTTTGGCCCATTGCAAGCGGGCTGGTTCGTCCATGTTTTGGGTGAAACCGACCATCATCTCGCGATAGGGGGTGAGTTGGTCGATTTCACCGCCACGAACGGCCACGGTGCGTGCCAGGAAGGCGTCGATGTCGGCCTCGTTCATCGTGGTCTTGGCAGCGAGGACAACAAAGTGGGAGCAGTCGGTGACTTGGCTTTGTCCCCACGAATGGGTGCGGAGTTCCGCCCGGATTGAAGGGTTCTGGATTGTGAGGAAGTGCCAGGGTTGGAGACCGAACGAGGAGGGGGCGAGAACGAGCGAGGTGGCCAGGGCGGACCAAGTCTCCGCCGGGATGGTCTTTGTCGGGTCGAACTTTTTGGTGGCGTAGCGCCAGCGGAGGCAGTTCAGGAGATCAGAGGGGGCGAAGGTGCTCATGGGCCGGATCATTGCGCTCCAATTTCGATTGGCAAGGAGAGGTTTGGGATTTCCTTGATGCCGAAACTCAGCATGACACCGAATTCGTCCTGGGCCTGGTTGTTACGAAGAAAAAAGCCAAGCGACCCAACGAAGGAATCGAAGTCATAGTGTGCGCTGTATTGTTGGAGTTCGAGAGTGCTGTCGACCAATTCGAAGCGGTGGTAGGTGCCGAGTCCCCAGTAACTGCTGAGGCGGGCGAAGGATTCGATGCTGACGCGGTCGGAGTTGCGGAGGATGGGGTGATTGTTGAGGTGACGGTAGTCGATGGTGAATTCGAGGTGATCGCGGGGCATCAGCCGGAGGGAAGTTGCGACCTCGGTGAAGTTGTCGTTGGCAAGAATGGGGAATTGCGTTTCGAGATTGAGCTCGAGCCACGGAAGGGGATTCCAGTGGAAGTCGTTGTAAAGGTTGGAGAGATCGCGGTCCAATTCGGGGTCCTCGAAAAAGGCATCGAGGTAGGTGTCGAGCATGAGCCAGTCGTGGGTGCCACCGTCGCGCCGGGTGACGAGGCGGTTGCGCATGCCGAGCCGGAGGATGCTCCAATCGGCGAGGTCATCGATCGCGCTGAAGCGCCCCACATGGCGGGGGCGGGGGCGACTGGTGGGAGTCAGGCGGTCGATGCGACCGAAGCTGGAATCGAGCTCATTGGTCGAGAGCCAACTGAGGGAGGCGTAGGGTTCAATGACATGGCGGACGCCGTCGAGTCCCCACTTTTGATTTTCGAGATGAGGGTATGCCTTGGTGAGTTTGGTGGAAAGGTCGATTGCCGCCGTGAGGTGGGTCCGGTTGGTCGAGTCGTCGGGGCCCTGCACCGCCCAATAGTTGGTGTGGCCGGCACCGAGGCGAGGGATAACATTGAAGTGGCCGGTCTGGGTGGGGAGGGAAAATTCGTGGTAGGTATGGAAGCGGGCAAAACCACGGTCGTCGAGGAGTCGCTCCAATTCTGCGCGGCGTGGGTTGCCGGGAAGAAGGGAGGAAAGTTGGTTGCGGAAATTCTGA
Source organism: Akkermansiaceae bacterium (assembly GCA_023263995.1). GTDB lineage: Bacteria > Verrucomicrobiota > Verrucomicrobiia > Verrucomicrobiales > Akkermansiaceae > SW10. The sequence goes on from JALQTQ010000191.1 coordinate 2,782, forward strand.
TGTTCGAGGGTGCCGAGGTATTCCTCGTAAAGGCCGAGCGTGCTTTGACTTTCGTAGAGCAGGGGGGTGTCGAGGAAGGGTTGACGGATCCAGTCGTGCGTCAGTTCAGGGAGGCGGGTCTCGTTACGGTAGAAGTTGTTGAGGCGGAGGCGGGTGCCCAGCGAGGTCAGGCTGTTGGTGGACCGGCGGTAGAATCCAGCAAAGTTGTCGGGGGCACGATTGATGCGGAAAAAAGAGGGATCGAAATCTTCGAGATAGTATTCGTCGCTGAGCCAGTTGAGGTTGGCATCGACGGTGTAGCGGGCAGTCGGGGTGTCGAAGAGGGGGAGACGGTAGTTGAGATCGACGCGAAAGCGGTTGGGATCGAGGTCGCCGCGGTCGATGCCGGCCCGTTGGTCCTGGGGGTTGAGGTCGTGGATGTAGTAGAGTTTGAGCCAACCAAAATTTTCCCGTTGGTCGACCCGGGTATCGAAAAGGTCGACCCCGAGTCCGAGGCCCTTGTTGGAATAGAGATCGGCCCGCCACTGGGAGAGGAGGAAGGCGTCTTTTTTCTCACCGGTGAGCGCGTCACGCTCGCCGCCGAGCATAATGCCGTAGCGGTTTTTGATAAAGGCCCCAAGGTTGGTCTGGCCGCCGGGGATGAGGAGATACCCGAGCTTGGCGTCGAGGGGTTGGGAAAGATAGGGCAGCCAGAAGATCTTGCGCTTGTTCACCTCGAGGCTGAAGTCTTGGAAGATGACTTTGTCTCCCGGAAAGATCGTGGTTCGTCGGGCCCGCAGCCAGAAGTCGGGCTTTTCGACATCATGGGTGGTGATGCCGGAGTGATCGGCAAGGTAAGCGGGACCTCTCTCGTTCTCGATTTTGCGAATGTGGTCAGCCTTCACAAGGAGGGGGGAGAAGCCGAGGCGGAGGTCGCGGGTTTCGAATTGTTTGGTGGTGAGATTGAAGGCGGTGGATTCACCGCGGTAAACCAAGCCATCCTGATAGAGGCTGACCCCGCCTGAGAGAACAATGGTCTTCTCCGCGGTGTCATAGGTCGCGAGATCGGCATAGGCTTCCGCCCCGCTGTCACTTTTGAGAATGACGTTGCCGCGAAGGTTGGCCACCGCACTTCCATCGGTGGTGCCATCGAGCGAAATCGTTTTGGCCTTGAGGTCGACTCCGCTGGGTAGGGTCGATAAGGGTTTCTCTTGGTTGCGCTTGAGGATCTTGGCGAGTGGGTCGTCCTTGTTCGGCGTGGGATCGGGCAAGGTGGGGAAGCGCTCGAAGACGTCCGGATCGGGCGGGGGGCTGGCACCTTCCTGACCCGCGGCGAGGGTGAGGAGGAAGACGAGGGCAGGCGTCCAACATTTCAAACCGGGATGAAACTAGAAAGGTGCGGGAAAAGTGTCGATAGGATTTGCTGGATTTGTGGGGGATGGCGGTTACCGATCTAGTCGAATGAAGGAAAAGTGTGTCGGGGTGATCGGGGCTTCGGGCTGGTTGGGGCATCCATTGTGTCAGGCTCTTGTCGGGCACGGTTGGCGGGTCATTGGGTTCTCCCGATCAGCGCAGGAGGACGGACCAGTCCAATGGCGGGTCTGGAGTGGTGAAGGCTCGATTGATTTGTCGGGACTCGACGCGGTGATCAACTTGGCCGGGGAGTCGATCGATCAGCGATGGACCAAGACACGCAAGTTGGCCTTTCGCAAGAGTCGCGTCGATCTTTCGGGTGAGTTGTCTCAGAGCATCGCGCAGTCGGAGGTGAAGGTGCTGCTCAATGCTTCGGCGATCGGGATTTACGGAGACCGCGGGGATGAGGAGTTGCCAGAGGAGGCCCCGGTCGGGGAGGGGTATTTGGCGGGGCTTTGCCGCGACTGGGAGGCGGCGGTGGAGGTGCCGGACAAGGTCCGGGTGGTGTTTCTGCGAACCGGCGTGGTTTTGGGGAATGGCGGGGGCGCGTGGGGACGGATGAAGCCCATTTTCAATTTAGGAATCGGAGGGCGGCTGGGAAAGGGGGGGCAGTGGATGCCTTGGATTCATCTCCGCGACGAGGTGAGGGCCATTGTTCACTGCCTAGAAAACGACCTCGCTGGTCCGGTGAATCTGGTGGCCCCGGGGGTGGTGACCAACCGGGAATTCACCCGAGCGGTGGGCCGGGTGATGAAGCGGCCCACGATTTTCCCTGCTCCGGCTTTTGCCTTGAAGTTGCTTCTGGGTGATTTCGCTGAGGAGGGCCTGCTTGCCAGCACGCGGGTCGTTCCCAGAGTGCTCGAGGAAACAGGATTTTCTTTTCGTCACCCGACCATCGAGGGAGCTCTGGCGGATCTGGTCGATTCTTGAGGATGATTTTAGGTGGCATCGGGTCTTCAGCTTGCTAGCGTGTGGCACGAATTACTGATTCGAACCATGAAACCCAAGCCTCACCACTCCTCTCTCGATCGTCGTTCCTTCCTGCGCCAATCCACCGGGTTGGCAGCAGGCCTTGGTTTCACTGGTATTCCACTCGTGGGTGCCGAGACCCAAAAAGTGGAGTCTGAGACTCTGGTCAAGACCTTCTATGACTCGCTAAGCGAGGAACAGCGCAAGGCGGTGTGTTTTCCCTTCGAGCACAAGCTGCGCGAGAAGGTCGATAACAATTGGCTGATCACCAAGACTTTGGTGGAGGATTACCAAAAGGATCAGCAGGCCATGATCAAAGAGATTTTCATGAAGCTCCACAGCGAAGAGTATGCCCAGAAGGTCTACGATCAGGTGGAATGGGACAGCGGTCTCGATGGATTCGAGGGCGGGTCGTCAGTGGCCATCTTTGGCACACCAGGGAGCGGAAAATTTGAATTTGTCCTGACCGGGCGTCATTGCACTCGACGGTGTGATGGTGACTCGGTGGAAGGGACGGCCTTCGGTGGACCCCTCTTTTATGGACATGCCGCTGATAGCTTCAATGAAAAGGCTGATCACAAAGGCAATGCTTACTGGTATCAGGCCGTCCGCGCCAACGAGGTGTATCAGATGCTCGACGGAAAGCAGCGGGAGACCGCGCTTCTCGGCAAGAGTAGGGGCGAGAAGGGCAATAAAACGGTTGCCTTATCCGGCCAGAAAACCGGACTCGACGGGATCCGGGTGGGCGATCTGAGCAGCGACCAGAAAGATCATGTCCGCAAGGTCTTGGGTGACCTGCTGGCCCCCTTCCGCGAGAAGGACTCCGCCGAAGCCCTCAAGCTGGTGGAAGCAGGCGGCTTTGATCACCTCCACCTCGCTTTCTACAAGGATGAGAACATCGGGAACGATGAAATCTGGGACGTGTGGCAGCTTGAAGGACCCAATGCCATCTTCTACTTCAGAGGCAAGCCTCACGTGCATGCATGGATGCACATCCGTAAACCGCTTTGAGACCCGTCAGTCTGAGAGCGTGATCCCGACGCGGAGGTAGCGGCCTGTCCCGGTGGCGGGCAGTGTGATGACGACAGTTTCCAGGTGACCGTTGGGCGCGGTTGAGGCTCACCTTCACCACGCGCTTACCCTCAACCCACTTCACGGCCGAGGGCTCCACAGCGGCAGACTCAGTGGGCTCAGGTTGTAGAGCCTCCTCTGGGGTAAGGAGCGCCTCTTGCACCCACTTCACGACGGCTGACTGCGTGAGCTGACTCTCTTTAACAAGCTCAAGGCAAGCACACAGCACATCATCGAGGCGCTCATGAGTATTGCCGAGCTTCGCCTCGCTCTCCATCCAACGCTTGAGCTCAAGTGAGGTCGTCCCGCCCATCAGCGTGGGGTCGGCTTGAAGCATCGCGAGCGCCTTCGGGGGGAGCGACTGGAATGAGAGGTAACGATAGAGCGCAGGGCGACTCAACCCAAGACGCTCAGCGAGCGCTTGAACGCTTAAAGGCACACCAGACTCAATCTCTATCAGCTCACTGATCCACTTCACAGAGAAGGAGATCTCAAGGTCTGTGAGCTGTTCGCGCTTCATGTTCTCTTGAAGTGATGAAGTCGCGCTCTCTGTGTCACTCATCGCACGAACGACCGCAGGGATCTCCTTAAGCCCAAGCTGCTGAAACGCCCTCAGCCTCCGCTCACCACTGATCAACTCGTACCCGTGCGCGCCGTTCGGCCGCACGAGCACAGGCTGCAAGAGTCCCTCGCT
>JALQTQ010000192.1 GCA_023263995.1 Akkermansiaceae bacterium
GGGGCCGACACGGTGGTCGCGCTGGGTGGCCGGATTTTCGGGAAGCCGACGGATCTGGCGGAAGCAGCCACAAACTTGCGGATGTTTCGGGGGCGGGTTCATGAGGTCATGACTGGAGTTGTCCTGGCCCATGGGGATCGCGTTGCCGAGTTTGTCGGATGCTCTTATGTGAAATTTCGGGATTTTTCGGAGGCCGTTCTCGAGGAGTATCTCGAAAAAGTGCCCGTTCTCGACAAGGCGGGAGGGTATGCCATCCAGGACCACGGGGACATGATCGTGGAGCGTTACGAAGGGGATTTCGACAATATCGTGGGGTTGCCGGTGGGCTTGGTTCTCGACCAACTGGAGCGGATGGGGTTTCCTGTCCCCCCCAAGGAAAGATGAGTGTGCATCCGCCCAGATACCCCCTGCTTCTCAACCCGAAGGCCAAGAGTGAGAAGGGGCGTCGTGCGCTCAAATTCATCATGGCCCACGCCACCCGCTTTGCGATTTACGCCACGCGCAGTCGCGATGAGGCGATTGAGTTGGCTCGCCGTTTTGCGGAGGAGGGGGAAGATTTGGTCATCGCGGCGGGAGGAGACGGGACTCTGAATGCGGTGATCGAAGGGTTGGCGGGTTCGGAAACGGCGCTTGGAGTTTTTCCGACCGGGACCATGAATGTCTTTGCGCGGGAAATGGGTATTCCCTATGACCGGCTGGAGAATGCCATGGAGGTCATCGATCATGGTCATCACGAAGAAGTCGACCTCTTTGCCATGAACGGGGCTCCTTTTGTGCAGATGGCCGGAGTGGGCTTTGATGCTCAAGTCATTGAGGAGACCACGTGGGAGAGTAAGAAGCGCTTTGGCCCGTTGGCTTACCTTTTTGCGGCCACCAAAGTCCTGCGCGCACCTCCCCCGATTCTCAAGGTGAGGTGTCACGACGGGCGGGAGCTGGAGGGGGTTGCGCTGCTGGTTGGCAACGGTTCGCTTTACGGCGGGCAGTTTCCCTTGTTCAAAAAGGCTGATAACGGCGACAAACTGCTCGATGTCATTGTCTTCAAACAAACAGGTTATCAATTGGTCAAGGACTCGCTGGCTGGTTTGATGAAAGGGGGAATCGACCCGGATTCGCACGGGGATTCGGTGGAGTATGTGCAGGCGGCTGGTCTTTCGGTGACCTCGGCCGAGGAAGTCCCGGTTGAAGTGGACGGCGAACTCTGGGGGCGCGCCAGGGAGATCGAGTTTTGTTCCACCGGTCGGACCTTGCGGGTTTTCGCGCCCAGAGACCCCAAAGTGAAATTGAGGTATGCCTTATTGAAGATTCTCTCACCTTGGCGAGACTGAGGGTGGCGGGTGGTCTCCCGTCTTGCCTTTTGAGCCATGTCCTGCTGTCCGGTCATCATCACTCCCGCCTTCATTCGGCGGCACAATTGGCGTTGTGTGGGGCGGATCTTTCTCGCGTCGAGCGGGGTGGCTTCCGTCTTCTTGGTTGTTTTTGTCTTTGCCTGGCTTCTTGCCAGCATTGCGACTGGCAAGCGGAATCTCGATCCCCCGGTGGCCGGTTTCGCGACCGCTTTTGCGGTGGTGGCCTTTGTCCTCGGGTTTCTCCACCTCCGGAAGCACGGGCCGCAAGACTGGGAAAAAATTGCCCGCAAGCCGGATCGCAAGCCCGGGATGCGTCTGGGCCGTTTGAGCAATCAGGACTACGGCCAGATTGGGATAGGGTTTCTGGGGTTGCTCCTTGCGGGGCCGGGATGGGTGGGGGCAATCGTCGACAACTGGAGGGCGATGATGCCGACCAGCGATGAATTTGCCAACCGGATGGAATCGCTACGCCAACACTTGGCGGGAGGCGTGGGTGCCCGTGAAGGATTTTCGGACTCACGAAGTCGGCATTGATTTGTTGGCCCGCTTGAACATCGTTGCGGTTCGGGAACTGCAGGGAGAGTGGTGTTTCCGGGTCACGGTGGAAGGCACGGTGCGACGCGAAAGGTTCTCCAAGAGCGGAACCTGACCCTTCACTCATTCAAGGTCACGGAAAAGTCGGCAAAGAAGGCCAATCCACCGCTGCGGCCGCTGCGATCGAGCCCGATGTGATCGAGTGGTCCGATTTGTTTTTGTGGAACGACTGCGCTTTGCTTGAAAGTGATCGGGTTTTCCCCCCCGGAGATGACTGCGACCGTCAGGGCCACCTTTTCGGCCGGGAGGCGTCGGACTTCGATGATCATGCGTTCAAGGGGGCTTCCGGGCGGTTCGAATCCCATGTTAGCCGTCATGGTGCCGAGGGGGAGGTTTTCGTCGACGGTCTCGAATCGGAAGCCACCGCCTCGGTATCCGGGGTGATAGAGGACGCGGACGTTGCCAATGGAGACCCCGAGATGCCAGGAGCCGGCTGCTTTGGGCTCGCCGCCAAGGCGGGTGGTCACCGTAAATGAATCACCGAAGTCATCCTTTCCCGGCCATAATTTTGAAGAAAGAATCATCCGTTGGTCACCATCCCCGACTTTGGTCCCGAAAAAGCAGAGCTGGTTTTGAGCGATCTGACCATTGCGGTCGACGCTGCTCTTGAATTGAAGCAGGTGGTAACGGTCGACAAGTTCGGTAGCGTCTTCGCCGAACCATTCGTAAAAGCGCCCTCCAGTGTCCTTGCGGCGTTGATTCCCTTCCTCGAGAAGGCTGCGGAGTGCGAAATCGAGAGCGTCTTCGCGGTCTTTTTGCTCTTTCAGGCTGAAGGATCTCAAGATGTTTTGCACCCGTTGTCGGACCTCCGGTTCGGGATGAGGGGGGCGATTGCGGAGCCACCGGTAGACCGGGTCGCCGCCCCGTCGTAGTTCCTTCTGGGCTCGTTCCCGTTCTGCGAAATCATCCGACCCCCGGCGTCGCATGAGCGACTCGAGGTTTGCCGGAGGAGCTGCTCCTGATGCCAGCGCTTGCCTGATAGCTTCGGGGTTCATGGCGATGCCTTCTTCGGCCAAGAGGGCCTCGCGCCAATCCCAAGACGCGATTTCCGCCCGGCAAAGGACCGGCAAGAAGAAGAGGATGACCAAAGCGCGGGACATAGGGTTGTGGAACGATGCCGTCCGCAGAGCGGGTGTCAATCTGGATCGGAGGGCTGAAGCGCCAACTTCTTGGTGCTTTTTGGGGGCTGGTCAAGCTTCCGTGGTTTGATAGCCTCGCGGGCATGATTGGGAAGTTGAGAGGGGTCATTGCCGGGGCGGGATTGCTGGGATTCGTTGCGGGAGGGGAGATCGACCCGACGCAGAAGCCTTGGGTCACACGATATCAAACACAGGAGAACGCGCCGAAGGCGGCGGAAATGCTCCTGAACACCGAGGCTGAACCTGATCTGCAAAAGGGGTTTGTTTCGCTCCTCAATGGCAAGGATCTTTCGGATTGGGAACGGCACGGGGGAAAACAGAAATTTGAATATCGGAACGGCATCATTGTGGGGACTTGTGTCCCCGGTGAGCCCAGCGGGTATCTTTCGACCAAGCGACGGGACTACGCTGATTTCATCTTCACCTGCGAAATGAAGTGGGAGGAAGATCTCAATTCGGGGGTGATGTTCCGTGCACGGTTGGGTGACGACGGCCGGGTCTTTGGGCCCCAAGTGGAAATGGAAGGGGTGACCAACCAGCGCGGCTGGTCCGGCGGGATTTACGGTCAAAGTTGCGGAGGATACTGGTATCCTCTCTGGCTCAAGGAGCACGCAAGAGTACGAGGTTCTCTGAAAAAGGAGGGATGGAATCGGGTGACAGTGATGGCCAGGGGGAAGACCGTGAAGAGCTGGCTCAACGGTGTGCCGGCGGCGCACTGGGTGGGTGATGGTACATACACCGAGGGATACTTCGGCCTCCAGGTTCACAAGGCGAAGTCTGGCAAGGTGTTGTGGCGCGGGCTCAAGGTGAAGGAGCTGGGTGCTGAAACCCGGCGGATTGAGGAACTCGACCGTTATTGGTCGGAGGTTTCCCGCTCTGTCGGGGAAGGGGACTTTGACGGCTATGCTGCCACCATCCATGAGGACGGGGTGTTGGTGATGGGGACCAGGGAAGCCAGCCAGCCCTTGGCCGAGGCCCTGAAGCGATGGAAGACCGAGTTCGACCAGACCAAGGCCGGGACGATGAAGGCGAGAGTGGATTTTCGATTTCGCCAGCGCTGGGGCGATGCCACCACGGCCCATGAGGTCGGGATGTTCCGCTACGCCCAGAAGGTGGGCGATGAAGAAGAGCGCGTGGAACACATCCACCTGCGGGCCCTCCTGGTGAAGAAGGACGGGAAATGGCTCACCCTGATGGAGAATCAGGAAAGCCGGGGCACGCGGGCGGAATGGGAGGCCCTCAAATAACTGCCTCGGCTACTTCAGGGGATCCTGGGGGAGGGATTTGAATGAGGGATCGTGTCCTCCCCAAAGGAAGTCGGCGATTGCAATTCCCGAAAAGAGGGTCATCAAGGCGAGGAAGAGGAAGGAGAAGATCCAGTCGGGGGTGAAAATCGACTTCGGGGAAAACGACTTTCGACTGACCAGAAAAAGTTTCACCCCGAGGATCCAGGGAATGAGAGTGACGGAAAAACCTCCCGCCGACAGATCGCCTCACATTCCCCGACTACCACCCAAGATGACATATTGAACTGAGAATAGGACGATCAGGACGAGAGTGGTTTCCTTGGGTCTCACTCTCTGAAAAATGCCGGAGCACGACGGAATTGTCTCCTTCCGGTGCACTCTGCCTTTTCAAGGCAGCTTCTGGTCCTCCTTCAGGAGGATCTTCCGGAGTTCCCCATAGGGAACTTTCTGCACCGGGAGGTCCTTGTCGATGGCCAGGCAGGCGGCGGTAGCGGAGCTCTGGCCGAGGACCATGAAGACTGGCTCCATGCGAATCGATCCGAAAGCGATGTGGGAGGCCGAGAGGGCCCAGGGGACGAGGAGGTTATCACATTCGTTCTTCGGAGGCACGAGGGCCTGGTAGGAGATGCCGTAGGCTTTGCCGCCCAGGTAGCTCTGGATGTCGCCCTCGTTCTTCACCATCCCCTTGTGGACGAAGCGCTGGGTGTTGTGGGAATCGAGAGTGTAGGCCCCCATGCCGACCGGTTCCGGGACGGGGAGTTGGTTTTTGCAGTGCTTCTCGGTCATGACGAAGTCGGACTTCATGCGCCGTGCTTCGCGGACGTAGAGGTTGTAGGGCCAGTTGTCGTTGTCGGTGAACTCGTCCCTGGCGAGCCCCCAGCGCAGGGTGTCCTGGCGGATGGCCTCGGGAACTCGAGGGTGATGTTGCAGGGTCCACAGGAGCCCGAGCTGGTAGTCCCGGTGCTTGGCCGCGAGGGCTTCCCGTTCCTCGTGGTCAAGAGTGGCCCAGTTCCAGTCGTCGCCGTAGTTTCCGCCGATCCAGTCGCAGGAGATCCCGCCGGTGTTGTTGCCGTCGGTCTTGCGGTTGGGGACGAGGGTGGTTTTGAAGAAGCCGCCTTTTTGTCCGACCTCGATGGCCCGGAAAAGGATCTCAAAATCGGCCGGATCGTAGTTTGAGGGTTTGGGGACCGGCCGCGAGTTCGCCTCAACGTCGGTCAGGACCATGCGGTAGCAGTAAGCCTGCAAGCGATGATCGCCGTCGCCCTTGTTGCCGCCGGCGTCGGGATTGACGCCGGAAAGAAGGCCGCTGGAGGGATCGCCCGGGACGAGGTAGGGATCGATGCCATTGCGGAGTTGGTTTTTCCTGCTGGGGCCGGTGTTGCCATTCCCGATTTCGTCGTAGGTGGTATTGGCTTCCCGGCCGGTGACGAAGGATACTCCGGCTTGCGCGAGGAGATCGCCCTCGTAGGAGGCGTCGATGAAGACCCGGGCTGCCAGGATGCGACCGTCCTCGAGACGCAGCGCGGTGATGCGGGGGCCGGTTTTGCGCGTGCCTTTCTTGAGGTCGATGCGGCCCTTGATGATTCGGACTTGGGCTTCGCGTGCCATTTGATCGAAGATCATCTCTGCGATCTTGGGTTCAAAAGTGGAGGCCAGCTTGGTCTTCGGGTTGAGGGCTGGGACGCCTTGCCCCTGATTGGGAAAGGTCGTGCGTGATTCGTGGGTCCAGGCCTCGGGCTTTTGGTAGTGGAGGTAGAGACGATGGTAGAATTCCTTGGCGAGGCCGCCGAGGATCTTGTCGTTTCCGATGTCGGTCCAGCCCAGCCCGGAACTGGTCATGCCGCCGAGGTGTCCGTATTGCGAGACCAGAATCACGGACTTCCCCATGCGTGCGGCCTGCACGGCGGCGGTGACTCCGCCCGAGGCGTCGCCATAGACCACGATGTCGGCGGTGAGCGGGTCGGTGGCTCGGGCCGAGGCGATGGTGAGGATGATGCCGAGGAGGAGGCCTTTCATGGATCAGAGGAGAATGTCTTTGATGACGTGCCCGTGAATGTCGGTGAGGCGGAAGTCGCGGCCCTGATAGCGGTAGGTGAGCTTGCGATGATCGATGCCGAGGAGGTGGAGGATGGTGGCATTGAGGTCGTGGATGTGCACGCTTCCGGGTGTCCAGTGGTCCTTGCTGGGTTGTGGGAAAATGGGAGTGCCGTCGGCTTCCACGATGTTGTAGCCGTAGTCGTCGGTGCGTCCGTAGGTGATGCCTGGTTTGACCCCGCCGCCGGCGATCCAAGTGGTGAAACAGCGGGGGTGATGGTCGCGCCCGTAGTTTTGTGGGGTCAGTTTTCCCTGACAGTAGGCGGTGCGTCCGAATTCGCCGCCCCAGACCACGAGGGTGTCGTCAAGCATGCCCCGTTCTTTGAGGTCGGTGATGAGGGCGGCACAGGCTTGGTCGATGTCCTTGCATTGGGATTCGTGTTCCTTGGGGAGGTTGCCGTGGGCATCCCAGCCGCGGTGGAAGATCTGG
>JALQTQ010000193.1 GCA_023263995.1 Akkermansiaceae bacterium
TCTTCTCGAAACGACAGAAGTCCGAAAACGACTCGATTTTCTCATTCATTTTCTGGAAAACACGAATCCTCCCGTCTAAGGCCACATGAAGAAATTCCTCTTCTTTTTCTTCCTTGTCCTGCCCTCGCCCGGGCAGATTTTGGGTGCCTTCACTTCCTTCAGCAACGAGGAAACCGCCACCACTTGGGGATTTGTCGACTTCGGAGACCTCGAATCCGCCTACTCGGTCTTTTGGACCTTTCCCGGTTCGGAGGACGCCGAAATTTACACCACCTTTGAAACCAGCTTGAACCCCGCGAACGGACAGCCCGAGGTTTTTGAAGTCTCCCTGTTCGCCGATCAACTGTCATCGGATGCCGCCTTTGTGGGCGACTATGACGCGGCCGGAATCGATACCGTTCGCTGCGACGTCTACGTGGAAGACCTCGATTCCTTCGACGAACTCGAGGTCTACTTTCTCTCCGGAAACACCTTCTACTACAGCGAGATTTTCGAGTTGGACCGCTCTGGCTGGGCCCAGATCGAGACCAATTTCAGCCGCGACGGATGGTATTTTTACGATAACGAGGAAGCCACCTTCTTCCCGGTCGAAATGACTCCGGCGATCCTCGGCAACGTGCGCGAGATTGGCGTGAATTTCTATCCCAGCGGACCGGAAGCCGCAGGTAAGATCGTCGCCCTCGATAACTTCAGCCTGCTTCCGAATCTCACCCCGCCCACCCTCACGATCGAGATCGACACAGGCCCTCCCACCCTGGAATTCACGGGCATCACCGGCATGCAATACACCCTCGAGAGCAATGATTCCCTCCGACCCAACGACTGGTTCAAGCTCGCCGAACCCTTCGAAGTGACCGGCCTTTCGCAAACTCCTGCTCCGGCCGGACAACGAGGCTTTTTCCGCATCTCAGCCCAGCCCTTCTTCGTGGAGATTCCCTGAGACCCGCCCCCCCCAGAACCCTTCCATTGCTCCGGTCAGACTGAAGTTGCTCTCGCAAAAAAGAGGACAGCTCGCGCCCTTTCTCCCCGTATCGCTTCACCCAATCGACCGATTTATTTTTTCTTCTCATGAAATCCACTGCCTTCGCGCTTTCGCTGACCGCCCTGCTTTCCTCCACCACCGCTCTCCCGGCCCTCCCGCCAGGGGTCGAGACCCCGCTCAATCCGGAAAGCATCCCTTTCCAAGCCCAGCCCGCCCCAGAAAAACTGAAAGTCGCCGAGGGCGACCGAATCGTCGTCATCGGCTCGGGAATGGCTTCCCGCATGAACCACTTTCACCATCTCGAGACGGAAATCCTCCTCCGCTTCCCCGGTCAAAAGATCACCCTTCGCAATATGGGTGACGAGGGCAACACCCCCGGCTTCCGCCCCCATCCCGGCCGCGTGCAGGAAAATCAATACGCCTTTCCCGGTGCCAAGGAGCTCCTGCCCAACGAATTGCAGGCCTCATCCGGACCCCAAGGTCACTTTGAAACGCCCGACCAATGGCTCACCCGCCTCGGCGCCGATACCATCATCGCGTTTTTCGGTTACAACTCGTCCTTCGGTGGGCCCAATGACCTCGAACGATACAAAAAAGAGCTTGCCGCCTTCATCCGTCACACTCTTTCCCAAAAATACAACGGCAAGACCCCTCCCCAACTCGCCTTGGTCTCACCCACCGCGGTGCAGGACCTCTCCGATCAATTCAGTGTGCCCGACGGCTCAGCCATCAATCAGAACCTCGCTCTCTACACCCGGGCCACCCGCGAAGTCGCCCAGGCCCACGGTGCCCTCTTTGTGGATGCCTTCACTCCCTCGCAAGACTGGGGAGCCCAAGTCACCATCGACGGAGCCCTCCTCAATGACATGGGTTACCGCAAACTGGCCCCGCTTGTGGCCGACGGGCTCTTTGGCCTCACTCGAGTCGATGAATCGAAGCGGTCTGCTGTTCACGCTGCGGTGAAGGAGAAAAACTTCACCTGGCTCAACGACTTCAAGATGCCCAATGGCGTGCACGTCTTCGGCCGCCGCTACAATCCTTTCGGCCCCGGCAACTACCCATACGAAATCAAGAAATCCCGGCAAATGACAGCCAATCGGGATCTCGCCATCCACGCCGCCCTCGATGGCAAACCCTTCGATCTTGCCGCCGCCGATGCCAAAACCCTCGAACTCCCGCCAGTCAACACAAACTACAAACCAAGCAACAAAAACGGCACGGTGGAATACCTTGCCGGCAAGGTCGCCGAGACCAAAATCAGCACCCCGGAGGGCTATCGGATTGACCTTTTCGCCTCGGAACAATCCTTCCCCGACCTCAAAAACCCGGTCCAGATCGCCTTCGATAACCATGGCCGCCTCTGGGTTGCAACCATGGAAAGCTACCCGCACTACCGCATCGGTGACCCCCGCCCTAAAGACAAACTCCTGATCCTCGAAGATACCGACAACGACGGCGTAGCCGACAAACAAACGATCTTTGCCGACGACCTCCACATTCCCATCGGATTCGAAATCTCGCACGATGGCGTCTATGTTTCCCAGAGCGGTAGCTTGGTCCGCCTGCAAGACACCGACGGCGACGACCGCTACGATGTCTCGGAACTTCTCCTCAGCGGCTTTGACGACCACGACACCCACCATGCGATCTCCGCCTTCTGCGCCGACCCCAGCGGGGCCTTTGTGATGTGCGAAGGGGTGTTTCTCCATTCCAACACCGAAAGCATTTACGGCCCCCAGCGGGGCACCAACGGCGGCTTTTGGCGCTACAGCCCGCAACGCAAACACATCATGCGCTATTCCCAGTGGTCCATTCCCAACCCTTGGGGCGTGGCTTTCGATGATTACGGCCAGGACTTCTTCCTCCACACCTCCGGTCCTTCCTTGACTTGGATGCTCCCCGGCACTGTCAAGGCCCGCTATGGAGCCAATCTCCGTGCCCCCGACCTCCTCACCAGCAACAAGGTCCGACCCACCTCGGGCATCGAGTTCGTCTCAAGCCGCCACTTCCCCGATGAGGCACAGGGAGACATTCTCATCAATAACAACATCGGCTTCCTAGGGGCCAAACAACACCGCCTGATCGAGAAGGGTACCGGCTTTACCACCGAATACGTGCAAGACCTCTACGTCTCAAAGGACCTCAATTTCCGACCCGTCGATCTCGAATTCGCACCCGATGGTTCCCTCTATGTGGCCGACTGGCAGAACGCCCTCATCGGTCACATGCAACACAGCGCCCGCGACCCGCTCCGCGACCACGAACATGGACGCATCTACCGCGTGACCTACCCCGCACGCCCACTCGTCAAACCCGCCAAGGTCGCCGGAGCTTCCCTCGCCCAACTCTTCGAGAACCTCAAGCTCCCAGAATACCGCACCCGCTATCGCACCCGACGCGAACTCCGTGGGCGCGATGCCGACCAGGTTGCCACCGCGGCGGTCGCTTGGGCAGCCGAGCAAAGCAATGACCGCCACAAGCTCGAAGCCCTCTGGGTGACCTGGGGAGCCGACCGCATCAATGCCGATCTCCTCGAGACCCTTCTCGCCTCCAAGGACCACCGGATCCGCGCCGCCGCCGTGCGCGTCGCCCGCTTCAACGGGCACAAGCTACCCCACCTCGTCAACCTCCTCACCAAGGCCTCAACTGATCCCCACGGCCGAGTGCGTCTCGAAGCCTTGGCCTCTGCTTCCTACCTTTCGAAACCGGAAGGCCTCCCCATTTTGGAGAATGTCAAGGCAGCCGGCCTGGAAAAAGAACTCGAGGACTCCTATCAGTTCGCCCTCGCTTCTCTCAACAACGCTGCCGCCGTGGAAGAAGTCAAAAAGGACCTCCCCAGGGGAATCCTCAAGGAAAGCGACAACCTTGTGACCGCCCAAGTCAATTGTGTCTACGAGGCTATCAAATTCGATGTCGCCACTCTCGAGGTCCCGGCCGGCAAGAAGGTCCAACTCCTCTTCAACAACCCCGACATCATGCAACACAACTTCGTGGTGGTGAAACCCGGCACGGCCGACAAGGTGGCCAACGAAGCGATCTCCCTCGGAGCCGATGGGTTCAAAATGGGCTTCGTCCCCGACAGCCCCGACGTTCTCTTTGCCTCGAAACTCCTCGATCCGGGCAAACAGGAAACCCTCGAAATCACTCTCGACCAGCCAGGCAAGTATCCCTTCGTCTGCACCTTCCCCGGTCATGCCATTCTCATGCGCGGGGAAATCATTGCGAAATAAACGTTCGACTTTGGCCGGAGCCCTCTCTCTCGGGCGGCTCCGGCTACTTCGGTCTTCGCAGGATCAATGCCGCCCCGATCATCCCGGCAGCCAGAATCATGGCCGAGAGCAGAAAGGTCCAACGCACCTCATCAGAATGGGTCACGTATTGCACCTCCGCGAGGGCCACATCAGCAGCCAGTAACAGGCCTCCGATGGCGGAGACCGCGATCAGGAGGAATCGCGAACGAGGAAGAAAGGTCATCGACGCCATCTTGCTCCGCTCTCACACGAAGGACAACCTGGAAAACTCCCGCAAAAGTCAGGCCGACGCCTCAAACTTCTGCCCCTCCACCTTTTCTTGCTTTGACGGATGAAAACGTTCGGGTTTGACTTTTCGGCATGATTCGCCGGATGGTCATCTTTTTAATACTCCTTTCCGAAATCTCTCCCGGCCAAGGGCTTGCCGCCCTCCCCGAAGGTGCTGCTCCGAATGATTCCCGTCTGCAGCCTCCCCTCACTCTCCACGGATACCATCCCTTCCACCCGGTCACCTCCAAAGAGCAATGGCCGGCCCGACGTGAGGAGATCGTGCGCCGCATCGCGGTGAGCGCCGGCTTGTGGCCCCACCCCACGAAAACCCCACTCAACCCGGTCATTCATCGGAAAATTGATCAAGGGGATTACACCATTGAGGCTGTGATCTTCGAATCCATGCCCGGGCATTTCGTCACCGGCAGCCTTTATCGTCCCGCTGGTGACTCTCTGAAAATCGGCCTGAAAGATGGCAAACGCCCCGGGGTCCTCTGCCCCCATGGGCACTGGCAGGATGCCCGCTACGCTCAAAAATCGGACGACGAGGCCCGACAGGAAATCGCCAGTGGAGCCGAGCGCTTTCTCAACGCCGCGAAATCGATCCACCAGGCACGCTGCGTCCAATTGGCCCGCATGGGCTGTGTGGTCTTCTTCTACGACATGCTGGGCAATGGCGATTCACGACAGTTCCTGGAACACCGACACGGCCCCGGGCCAGAAACCAATGGAGATGCGATGGGCGACTGGGGATTTGTCTCGAAGAACGCCAGTGCCCGATTGCAAACCAGCTTCGGCCTCCAGACTTGGAATGGAATCCGATCGTTGGATTTCCTCCTGACAAACGCCGAAGTCGATCCCGACCGCATCCTTGTGACCGGGGCCAGCGGAGGTGCCACTCAGACCATGATGGTGAGCGCCCTCGATGATCGGGTCACGGCCGCCTTCCCCTGCGTCATGGTTTCAACGGCCATGCAAGGCGGCTGCACCTGCGAGAACGCATTTTATCTACGGATCGGCCAGGGAAATGTCGACCTCGCTGCGACCATCGCCCCCCGCCCCATGGGCTTGACCGCTGCCGACGATTGGACGGTGGAACTGGAGGAAAAAGGACACCCCGATCTCTCCAATCTCTACCGCATGCTCGGAGCCAAGGGGAACTACGAAGCCCACTTCGACACTCACTTCAAACACAACTACAATCACGTTTCCCGGACCCACATGTATCAATTCGTGAATCGCCATTTTGATCTCGGATTGACCACCCCGGTCCTCGAACGCGACTTTGACCTGCTCGGAAAAGAAGAGCTGTCGGTTTTCGACCAAAAACATCCCGCACCTTCCGGTAACCAAGTGGGAACGCCCCATGAAAAGGCTCTCAACCGCTGGTGGGCCGAAGATTCCGACCAGCAAATCTCAGCACTCCTCAATCCCAAAACAGCCCGCCAATTCGAACAAACAAAGGAAGTGATCGGCAGTGCAGTGCAAGTCATGATCGGCCGAAACCTGCCGCGCAAAGGTGAGGTCGACGATGAACTCGTGAAAAAGGAATCCCGCGATGGCTGGGTCGAGCTCAGTGGCTTGATTCGAAACACCACGCACGGCGAGGAAATCCCCGCCTCTTTCCTTTATCCCGCCGGAAAGTGGCAGGGTCACCTCGTCATCTGGCTCTCACCCGATGGAAAAAGGGGTGTTTTCCGGGAAGGCGCGGAACCCATTAACGAAGTCAAGGCCCTACTCGCGGAGGGAATCGCGGTGATGAGCCTCGATCTTTTTGCGCAGGGGGATTTTTTGAACTCCGAATCGCTGGCCCGGTCAAAAGGGGCCAACCCGGAGTTGACCTATGCAAGGAACCAAAACACCAAGATTCCGGCCGACAGCTGGCAACGTTCTCCGGTTTACTACTACGGCTACAATCACAGCACCTTCGCCCGACGCGTCCATGACGTCCTGACGGCGGTTGCCTTTGCCCACCACAGCGAGGATTACCATGTCCAAAAAATCTCCCTCGTGGCCCCCCGGGGAACCGGTCACTGGGCCGCTGCAGCCCGGGCCATCATCGGCGGTGATCTGATTCAAAAGGCTTGGCTCGACCCCGGCGGTTTCAAGTTTCAGAAACTTGAGTCCCACTGGCATCCCGATTTTTTACCCGGGGCCGTGAAATATGGGGATCTCAGTGCCTTCCTCGTCCTCAACGCCCCCTTCGACATCGCCCTTCCCGACCCCAACGACTCCACCCTAGCCCGTACATGGATTAAGGTGGCCGGCGGAACCCTTCACACCGAAGAAGACTTGGTCGATTACCTCGTCAAATAAGATATCAC
>JALQTQ010000194.1 GCA_023263995.1 Akkermansiaceae bacterium
TTGAAGCCGGCCATGTCGACGGGGAGTTCTGCGGGGGTTTCGACTTCTTTGAGGAAGATGAATTTCCAGCCCTTGAGTTGGGCCCGGTAGCTCAGGTCCATGTCCTCGGTGAGAGTGTCGTGTTCCCAGCCGCCTGCATCCTCGATAGCGGACTTTCGCCAGATCCCGCCGGTGCCGTTGAAGGTGAAAAAGCGGCCGGATCGGTTGCGGGCGGTCTGCTCCAGTTCGAGGTGCCCGTCGAGGAACAGGGCTTGGACGCGGGTCAGGGCGTTGTAATTGCGATTGAGGTGCCCCCAGCGGGTCTGGACGAGGGCAATCTTTTCGTTGGTGAAGTGGTGGATCGTTTGCTGGAGCAGGTCGGGATTGGGGACGAAGTCGGCGTCGAGAATCAGGATGAACTCTCCTTTGGCCTGTTTCATCCCGTTCTCGAGCGCTCCGGCCTTGAAGCCGGTGCGGTCAGTGCGGTGGAGGCACTCGGCATCGAAGCCGCGGGCACGAAGACGCTCGGCTCCGGCGCGCGAGATCTCGACCGTTTCGTCGGTGGAGTCATCGAGAATCTGGATTTCGAGCTTGTCCTGGGGGTAGTCCAGGGCGGCCACTGCATCGAGCAGACGGTCGACCACGTGCATTTCATTGAAGACCGGGAGCTGGACGGTGACGAGAGGGAGTTCCTCGGGTTTGAACTCGCGTTCCGGCATTGGGCGTTTGCGTCCGTATCTGTAGTAAAGATAAAGGATGGTGAGGCGATGGCATCCGTATCCGGCGAGGCAGAGGAGCACGATGGTGTAGAGAGAGAACCAAATCCAAGAATTGATGTCGTTCGACATGGGAAAGTGGGGGCAGAGTTGAGTGCCGCGGGCGATTTCCGGAACCGACGACGCCCGTCCCGTGCCAAGAATCGGCTGACTTGTCAAGCCGCGGACTGGTTCCCCGTTGGGACAAGATGGAGAGGAGCGAAAGCCGGGAGAGCGGGATTTTGCATTTTGAAAGGCTGGACAAGGGGGGCGGAACGGGGTTTTTGGGGGGCATGTTGATAGAGCCAGTGGGGGAGTTTCGGGCAACGTGGGGTGAAGGTCCAATTTGGACCGGTGATCGCCTCCTGTATGTCGATATCGAAGGTCACAAAGTGATCTCTTACGACCCGGAAAAAGGTTCGGAGTTGGTCTGGGATGTCGGGGAGCGGGTGGGCACGGTGGTGCCGCGGGCTGCGGGCGGCTTGGTCATCGCCGGGGATCGCGGGTTTTCCTTTCTGGAGGAAACCACTGGCAAGGTCACCCCGATTGCCGATCCAGAGCCTGAAAAAAAAGAGAATCGTTTCAATGACGGGAAATGTGCACCCGATGGTTATTTCTTTGCGGGGACGATCAGTCTGGTGAAAAAGGAGGGTAATGCCGACCTCTACCGGCTTTCCCCTGAATTGGAGGTGAGCAAAGCATACGGGCCAGTGACGAACTCGAACGGGATCGTCTGGTCGGCTGATGGGAGCACTTGCTACTACATCGACACGCCCACCAAAAGGGTGCTGGCCTTTGACTACGACCGCGGGCTGCTGACGAACCCGCGCCCGGTGGTCGCGATGAATCACCTCGATGCCTCGCCCGACGGGATGGCGATCGATGAAAACGGCCTCCTATGGATTGCCTTCTGTCACGGTGCCTGTGTCACCGCCTTTGATCCGGTGAGTGGCTACGAGGAGGAAAGGATTGAGTTGCCTTGCTTGGAGACGACGGCCTGCGCCTTTGGCGGGGCGGACCTGTCCGACCTTTATGTCACCACTGGAGTGCACAAGACCGAGAAAGAAGAACACGCTGGCCGCCTTTTCGTAGTGAAGGGACTGGGCGTGAAGGGATTACCATCCCATTCCTTCGCGGGCTGAGGGGCAGAGGAGCCCAGCCTTGGTCCGGTCATTCCTCTTGAACCGGTCGGAAAGCCGCCGATTCCTCGGAATCGAAGACGACCTTGGTTTTCCTCCCCGCTTCGCTCAGCCAAAGAGAGGAGGAGAACGCGATTTGATACGGGATGCCGAAATAAGCGAAAGCACAACATATTGTGTTGATTTAGAAAAATGACACAAGATAAGGTTGATTTCGGGAGCGTATCTTGTCAGGCTCCCCTGCGGTTTTTAAGTTCTGGCTCCCTCGCGGATTGGTTTCGCCGTTTTCCTTCTCACTTCCACCCAGCCCCCACTTTTCATGTATCTCAAGTCTCTCGATCTCCACGGCTTCAAGTCCTTCGCCAACAAGACCTGTTTTGAATTTGCCAAGGGAGTGACGGGTATCGTCGGGCCCAATGGCTGCGGCAAATCCAATGTTGTGGATGCCATTCGTTGGGTCCTGGGGGAAACCTCGGCCAAGGCACTCCGGGGCGGGGAAATGGCGGATGTCATCTTCAACGGCTCGGAAAAGCGCAAGAAGTTGGGGATGGCCGAGGTCACCCTGACCTTGGCCGATTGTGAAAAGGTCCTCAAAACCGACTACAACGAGGTCTCGATCACTCGTCGGGTCTTTGCCGATGGCAAGTCGGAGTATCTCATCAACAACACCCGTTGTCGCCTCCGTGATATCGGAGATCTTTTCATGGACACCGGGATCGGACGTTCCTCGTATTCCATCATGGAGCAGGGCAAGATCGACATGCTCCTTTCGGCCAAACCGGAGGACCGGCGTCAGGTTTTCGAGGAGGCGGCCGGGATCACGAAGTCGAAAAAGGAGAAGAAGGAAGCTTTGCGGAAGCTGGAATACACCGAGGGCAATTTGCTCCGTGTCTCCGATGTCCTCGCCGAGCAGGAGCGCCGCATGAATTCCCTGAAACGGCAGGTTGCAAAAGCCCGCCGCTATCAGACCCTCTCCAAAGATGTCACCATCCTCGACACCCACTTGAGCCATCGCCTCTGGGAACGCCTCACCGGCGAGCGCGCGGAACTCCTTGTGTCCCTTTCCTCCCTCTTCAAGGAGCGTGATGTCATCGAGCAGGACCTTCCGAAGTTCGAGTCCGCCGTGGTCGACGCCCGCGACCGCGCCCAGGCCCTCGATTCCCAACTCTCAGGGCTACGCCAGCGCTTGTCCGACAAAAAGAACGCCATTGCGGCCGCTGACAATCGCATGGCCTTCAACGATGAGCGCAAGGGAGAACTCGCTGAGCGGCTGGCCCAGAACGAAAAGGACATCGAGGCCACCCAAAACAACCTCGCCGAGCAGCAGGAGACTCTCGAACAAAGTCAGGCCGCCCTCGCCGAGTTGGAACAGCGGATTTCGGAAAAGGAATCGCAAGCCCGGGAACGCCAGCAGGCCGCCGGAAAACTCGCCCAAGATCGCCAGGAAACCGAAAATCAACTGCGCCGGGTCCGCGCCGAGGCCAATGCCACCCAGCAGATCATCGCCAGCTCGCAGGCCAAAATCGAGAGTTCCCTGAGCCAGATGGAAGGCAACAAGGAGCGCATGAAGCAGCTTGAGGACGAGTCCGGACGCCTTCGCGGCGAACAGACCAAGGCGGTGGCCGAGCGTGACCAATTCGAAAAATTTCTCGAGGAACACCAGAAGACCTTGCCCGGACTCGAGGAAGCCCGGGCCAAGACCCAGCGTGAATTCGAGGAAGTAAGAGGTTCACTCGATGTCGCCCGAAAGGCGGCAGCGGAGGCCCATCGTTCCCTCTCACAAAAAAGCTCCCGCCTCGATGTCCTCCGGCAGTTGCTGGAAAGTGGCGAAGGCCTGGAAAAGGGAACGCAGGCCGTCCTCAAGGGGCTCAACGATCCCGATCTCATCAAGCCCGGGATCAAGGGGCTCCTTGGTGCCGAACTGAAGGCCCCCGATGAATATGCGGTGGCCATTGAGACCGCGCTTTCCCGCTACCTGCAAACCGTGGTGGTGCGCGACGAGGAGCTCGCTGATGCCATCATCGAACGTCTCGTCGAAGGGAAAAGAGGATCCGCCGCCATCTTGCCTGAAAGCCTTCTGCCGGAATCCCGGGGAAGCCAGATCGAAGCCCTGCCCGTGGGTGCCTCCGCCTGGGCCCTCGATGTCGTGACGGTGAATGGCAAGTTCACCGGGCTCATGGAGAGATTGCTCGCGCGCGTCCTGATTGTCCCGGACCGGGCCACTGCTCTCAGGTTGCGTGCCAGTTATCCCGATTTGGGCTTCGTCACCCAAATCGGGGAGATGTTGTCGCCTGAGGGGATCCTCACCGGAGGCTCCGGAACCGGGGATGGTTCGGTGCTGAAACGCCGGAATGAGATCGAGGCCCTCGAAGTCGAGGTGCAGGAAATGGCCGCGGCTGAAAAGGCGGCCGCCGCAGAAATCACGGAGTGCGAACGCCGCACCAACGAATTGCGCGAGGAACTCGAGCAGGCCAAGGACCGCCTGCAACGCCACAAGGTCGAAGATTCCACGCTTCAGGGGCAGCTCAAGCTGGCCAAGCGGGAAGCCGACTCCATCGAATCAAAGGTGGCCAACAACCAGTGGGAGCGGGAGGAACTGGCAAGCCGTGAAAAGACCGCGACCGACAGTCGCTCGGCGCTCGAAAACGAACTTTCACGCGCGCGGGAGCGCCTCACCGCGCTGGAAGACGATGCCCGTAAACTGGCGGCAGCTGTCGACGAAGCCATCAAACGAGAAAACGAAGCTCGCGAGCAACTCAACGAGGCCCGCACTGCCCTTGCGGTGGAGAAGCAGGCCCGCGATTCCGCAGCCCGCGAGCAGGACCCGATGAGCCGCCGAATCCGTGAACTTGCCGAACTCAACGCCCGACGCAAGGCCGAGATCGAAGCGGCCCGCGAGCGCATCGCCAAAGGCGATCAGGAGAACGAAACCCTCGTGGCCGAAGTGGCCCAATACCGGAAAGAGGTGGAGACTCTCACCGCCGAACTGGGCCAAGCCGACGCGCAGCGGAAGCAGCTCGCTCGCGGCATCGAGGAGGCAGAAGCGGCTTTTTCCGAAATGCGTGGCCGCCAAAGCAAGGTTCTCAACCAGATCAGCAAAGAGGAGGTCGCTTGCACCAAGCTCGATCTGCGACTCGAAAATCTCGTCGAGACCACCTTGGAACGTCATCAGGTCGACCTCGCCCATTTTCGGCCCGATTCTCACGCCCTCATCGCCTGCATCAACGAACGCAAGGAGGCCGAAAGAAGAGGGGGGCGCCGCAACCCGGCCTCCGACGAGAGCGAGGAATTGGAAACCCCGGTCGCGCAGGAGAGCAAAGAGGAAGCGGTGGAGTTCGTCCTCGAGGGAAGCGGCCCCGACTGGGAATTCGTGGAAGCAATTGTGGCCGAGCTGAAACGCCGACTCGACTCGATGGGACCCGTTAATCTCGACGCCATCGAGGAGTTCGACGAACTCGAGGAGCGACACTCCTTTACCAAGAATCAGCACGACGACCTCGTCAATTCCAAGGTCAAGCTTCTCGAAATCATCGAACGCATCAACACTGAGTCCGAACGTCTTTTTGCCGAGACCTTCCGCGCCGTAAGTAAAAACTTCAAGTCGATGTTCAAGCGCCTCTTCGGTGAAAAGGCGACCGCCGATCTCATCTTGCAGGACGAGGACGACCCGCTTGAATGCGGTATCGAGGTGATCGCCAAGCCGCCCGGCAAGAAACTGCAATCAATCACGTTGATGTCCGGGGGCGAACGCTCCATGACCGCAGTGGCCCTCCTCTTCTCGATTTACATGGTCAAGCCGAGCCCCTTCTGTGTCCTCGACGAACTGGATGCCCCGCTCGATGAATCGAACATCGGGCGGTTCCTCAAGGTTCTCGATGCCTTCATCGATCAGAGCCAATTCATCATTGTGACCCACTCCAAGCGCACGATGAAGCGGGCCGATGTCATCTATGGGGTGACGATGGAGGAGTTCGGAGTGTCGAAACCAGTGGGCATGCGCCTGACCAGCGAGGCTGACAAGTCGAACGAGCCAAAGACGGCCGCCCAGAAAGCGGCGTTAAGGCTGGATTCCTGAGGTCATGCTGGGCCCTCTCGCCCTGCCGGGAGAGGGGTGCCCCTTCGGCATCGGTTGGGCACCCGCCCTTCCTCGATCTTTCATTCTCTTGGCCATTGCCAGCGATTTCGTTACCGTTCCCGTCAACGGATGGAAATCATCGACAATATCAACGACCTTCTCGGTGAAGATCTGAAAAAGAGCGTCAAGCCCGGGGGGAAGTTGCGAATCGCGGCATCCTGCTTCTCGATCTACGCCTACGAGGCGCTCAAGGAGGAACTGGCCAAGCTCGATGCCGTCGAGTTCATCTTCACCTCGCCCACCTTCGTCCATGGTGAGGCGACCGACAAGCTCCCCAAGGAACGTCGTGAGTTCTTCATCCCGAAACTTGAACGGGAGCGGAACCTCTACGGCACGGAATTTGAGATCCAGCTCCGCAATAAGCTGACCCAGCGGGCTATTGCCCGGGAGTGTGCCGAGTGGATCCGGAACAAGGCCACCTTCCGCTCCAATGCGACCAAGTCCTCCATGCAGCAGATGGCCTGCGTCGAGGCCGACGGCAAAGATCCCGTGGTCTACTTCCCGCTGCAGGGCTTCACGGCGGTCGACCTTGGCTACCAGCAGGGCAACGCCCTCTCGAACATCGTCAACAAGTTCACCGGATCGCCCTTCACCGACGGTTACCTCCGGCTCTTCGAGCAGATCTGGGATGACGAGGAAAAGCTCGAGGACGTGACCGACCAGGTGTGCGAGCACATCGCCGGCGTGTATTCGGAAAACTCCCCGGAGCGGATCTACTTCGTGATGCTCTACAACATCTTCAATGAGTTTCTTGATGACATCGATGAAGACGTTTTGCCTAATGATCGCACCGGCTATCAAGATACC
>JALQTQ010000195.1 GCA_023263995.1 Akkermansiaceae bacterium
GGAATTCCTTCTTCGCCGCTTTATCGTTGGGGGATTGGCCTTTGATGACGAGACCTTGAGGCAAATCGGAGCGACTTCACTCCTGACGATGTGCCTCTCTCCTTTCGTCTTCTGGACCCTCTTCCGAGTGGCCGACCTCTGCGGTCATACCATCCAATACGAACGCTAACCCCCCATGGAACCCAGATATCGCTTCCGCCTCTACCTCCTCACCTCTTTGGTGCTAGCTGGTTGCGGGACGCTTTTAACCCGACTCTACGAGTTCCAGATCGATCGGCGGGAAGAATTCATCGTGAAAGTCCCGACCACTCACACTGTGGAAATCCGGGAGCCGGGCGTGCGAGGAAAAATCGTCGACCGCAACGGGGTGGTCTTGGCCCGCAATCGCCGCAGCTACGAAGTCATCTTCAACCTCGATGACATCTACCGCGGTTACCGCGAGGCCAGCAAGCAGATCCCGGTTGTGAATGAGGAGAATTCCGAAGACGACGACCTCAAGCAAACCCCGGCTTTGATCGGGCCCAATCCCGATGCCCGACACGTGGCCCGCATCGTGCAGGAATGGATCGTGCCTAAACTAGAGGCCGCCGGACTCCCACCGGGAGGAAATCTCAACGATCTCGAGGTCCATTACAAAACCTTCGGCGGCCTCGTGCCCTACGTTTATCATCGAGACCTGACGCCTGAACAATTCACCCGGGTGGCAGTGAGGAGCCACAACATGCCCGGGGTCGAGGTCCGTGTGACCCCAGAGCGGGAATATCCCTATGGCGCGCTGGCCTGCCACCTTCTCGGCTACGTCAGGCCTTGGGCCAAAGGTGACATTCCCGACGATTACCGGGGCCAGCCCAACAAGCACTATCAGGGCGATGTCGAGGGCGTGGCCGGGGTCGAGTTCACCGCCGATCAATTTCTCAGGGGTCACGGCGGAAAACGTATCCTTGTTCGCAACGAGCGCCAGAAAGTCATCGCAACCGAGGACTACCAGCCATCGCGTGAAGGGGCCGAGGTGCAGCTGACCATCGACAGCCGACTCCAGTTCATCGTGGAAAATGCTTTGCGCCGCATCGGCAGAGGAGCAGCGGTCATCCTCGACCCCAACTCGGGGGAGGTTCTGGCCATGGCCTCGGTTCCCAATTTCGACCCCAACCACTACATCCCCGCAATCACCAACGAACGCTTTGCGATCTACAATACCAACCGGGCCCGCCCACTCATCAATCGGGTCATCCTGCCCTACATGCCCGGGTCGACCTTCAAACTCCCAACCGCCATCGCGGCCGCACGACACGGCCGGGTAGGATACGGCCACCGCTGCCTCGGCTTCATCCAATACGGAAAAACCAAGATCCGTTGCTGGAAGACCTGGGGTCACGGACCGCTCGCGATGAGCGAGGCCATCCAGCGTTCCTGCAACCCTTTCTTCATGTCCCTGGCTGGCGACCTTCGTTCGAAGGCCATGGTTGACACCTTCGAAATGCTCGGCTTCGGAAAGAAAAGCGGTATCCTCCTTCCCGCCGAAGATCCAGGCCTCCTCCCCGGCAGCGCCGACTGGCGGAGCCGCTACCCCGGAGCGGTGGTGACCCGGGCGACCCTGGCCCAGTTTGCCATCGGACAAAGCCAGTCCCTCGCCACCCCCCTTCAAATTTGTTCGATGGCGGCCACTATTGCCAATGGCGGCAAATACTACCAACCTCGAATCATCCGGAGGGTTCTCGACAAAAACCTTGCCGGACAGACCGAGGTGCTCAAGGAAAACATTCCCATCGTCAAGGTCGACCTTCTCCAGAATGAGATGACCTCCGCGCAGATGGACATCATCCGCCAAGGCATGTGGATGGCCGTCAATGAAAAGGGCGGCACCGCGACCAAAGTCGCCCTCGAGGATGTCTTCATCGCCGCCAAGACCGGCACCGCTCAAGTCAGCAAAACGAACGAAGAACACACCCACAACGCTTGGACGACCTCCTTCGCCCCCTTCGAAGAACCAAGATACGCCCTCTGTGTCATGGTCGAGAATGGGAA
Source organism: Akkermansiaceae bacterium (assembly GCA_023263995.1). Taxonomy (GTDB): domain Bacteria; phylum Verrucomicrobiota; class Verrucomicrobiia; order Verrucomicrobiales; family Akkermansiaceae; genus SW10. The sequence continues at coordinate 2,026 of JALQTQ010000195.1, forward strand.
AAGCGGTGGAGCGGTGGCGGGCGTGCTTTCCCGCCAGATTTACCGCGAGATCTTCAACATGGAGGCCGGCCTCAACCCACGGATTTCCAGGCTCCCGATCTATGAGGGCAACTTTGATCCTTACGAATCCCTCGAGCTTCCGGAAGGGGATGTCTTCCCACTCAACGATGAAAACGCAGGCGAAACCGGGGACGAGGTTGACGACGCCCTGACCGCCGAGGATACGCCCCTTCAGGTGATCCCCAATTCCGTCAACCGGAATCCCCAATAATTCTCAAAAATCTCAACTCTAACTCATCACTATGATCCAACGAATCAAAAATGCCCTCGGCATGACCAATCTCGACCCCCGCGAAGGACGCACTATCATCGTCAACGCCGAAACTCTCGAAAGACGCACCGCTCTTTTGGAAGACGGAGTTCTCGAAGAATACAACGTGGAACGCGAAGGCGACGACAACATCGTCGGAGGCATCTTCAAAGGCCGCGTCAAGAACATCGAACAGGGACTCAAAGCCATGTTCGTCGATATCGGACTGGAAAAGAATGCCTTCCTCCATTTCTGGGACGCCATCCCCGCCGCTCTCGACAGCGGACTGGAGGAAATTCGGCGCGAGGGACGCCCACAGAAAAAGCAGAAAAAGATCACCTCCAAGGATATTCCGAGCATCTACCCGGTGGGCTCGGAAATCATGATCCAAGTTTCCAAGGGAGCGATCGGCAACAAAGGGCCACGCGTCACCACCAACATTTCGCTGGCCGGACGTTACCTCGTCCTAATGCCCTACTCGGAACAGTTCGGAATCTCTCGTCGCATCGATGACCCGAAGGAGCGTCAGCGCCTCCGTAAAATCATGCAGCGACTCAGCGTGCCGGAAGGCATGGGCATCATCATGCGCACCGTGGCCACCGGCACCCGCGCCCGTCATTTTGTCCGGGACCTCGCGATGCTTCTCGAACAGTGGGAAGAGGTCGAAAAAACTCGCACCACCAAAAGCGCCCCGGTGTGTTGCTTCCGTGAGCCCAACCTCATCGAGGGAACCGCTCGCAACTTCCTGACCGACCAAATCGACAAGGTCATCTGCGACGACGAGAAAACCACGGAATACATCCGCGAAATCGCCTCCAAAATTTCCCGCCGGGCCAAGCGCAAGGTCCACTACCTCTACTCCAAGCAGACCATCTTCGAACGCTTCGGGATCCAGAAGCAAATCGACGAGGCCTTCATGCGCCAAGTCTGGCTCCCCTGCGGCGGCTACATCGTCATCGATGAAACCGAAGCCCTGATTTCGATCGACGTCAACACCGGTCGCAATCGTGGCTCGAAGGACGTCGACAAGATGCTCTTGCAAACCAATATCGAGGCCGCCGAAGAGGTCGCTCGCCAACTCCGCCTGCGCAACATCGGTGGACTGGTGGTCGTTGATTTCATCGACATGCGCCATCGGCGAGACCAGCAAGCGGTCTATCGTGCGATGAAAGAGCGCCTCAAGCGCGACAAAGCCAAGACTCAAGTCCTGCAGATTTCGTCCATCGGGCTGATGGAAATGACCCGTCAGCGGCTGAATGAAAGCCTGCTCGACTCCACCCTGGAACCCTGTCCCTACTGTCAGGGACGCGGTCGCATCAAGACCACTTTGTCAATGAGCATCGAAATCCAGCGTCGCCTCAACACCGTGATCCAACGCCAGAAAGAAAACAACGAGGACGGCGACCTCATCGTGGTAGTGAATAGTGACGTCCTGAACCGTTTCAAATCGGAGGACTCCAAGATCCTCATGGAACTCGAGCGCTCCCACAGCGGACGCCTTATCTTCCGGGGTGACAGTAACCTGCACCGGGAACGCTTTGCCATCATCGACGCGAAGTCGGAGAAGGCTATTGTGCAATATTAATGCTGTCCCATTTTCCCGCCATGCTCATACCGACCCTGCGCATTTTTGCTCTGGGAGCCGGACTCCTTTCGATCCCGTTAGTCACTTCCTGCTCCGCTCAAGCACCGGTGCCCTCTCCCAGAAAAATCCTGCTCGACCAAAGCCACCTCCACACCTTTGACGGGGAAAAGTTTCCCTACACCCGGTGGATGCCCAAAGATCCACCCCACACCATTGTGATTGGGGTGCATGGCATCAGCGGGGCTGCTTCCGATTACCAACCCTTGGCCAACCATCTTCTCGCAAACAACCCGGGCACCGCAGTCTATGCTGCCGAGACCCGGGGGCAAGGGAACGACCCGGTCAAGGAACGGCGCGGTCACATCCGAAAACAAAGCGACTGGTTTCGCGACCTCACCACCTTCACCGAACTCATTCGCAAGAGACACCCCGAGACCCGCATCATCTGGTGCGGGGAAAGCATGGGCTCTCTCATTGTCTTGCACACCTACGCCAACGCCCGCGATCGGTCCGCACTGTGCGACGCGATGATCCTTTCCTCCCCCATCACAGCCATCCGCGATGATTTTCCTCGCTGGAAGATCACTCTTGCCAACCTCGCCGGGTTCTTTTTCCCAAAAGCGCGTCTCTCGCTCGAAACCCTCTCCGGCAAATCAGAGGTGCGCGTGACCCGGGACACGATCCACCAGGATCAGGCCCAGACCAACTCTTATCACGTTGAACGACACACCCTGCGCCTTCTCACCACCCTCGGCCGAATGATGCAGACCGCCCCGGAAGCGGGCCAAAAACTCGCAGTGCCCCTGCTTGTCCTGCATGGGGGAAAAGACGTCTTTTCCAAGTCCGCAGACGTCCAGGCCTTCGTCGACGGCCTTCCTGAGGAAATCAATGTCACCCGCAAGTTCTACCCCGAAAGCTTCCACCTTCTCTTCTACGACCACCAAAGCGACAAGGTCATCGCCGAGATCGCAAAATGGATCAAGTCCGTGGAGATAGCCGAAAAATAGCTCACTTTCCCTACCTCCTGCCTCTTCTGAACTCTCTGGTGAACGGGCAAGATTACTCGCGACCGATCTTTTTTGCGAGGGTCGAAAATCCCGTTTGCACCCCTGAGTAACCCGCTTAGTCTGGCCAATGGCGCTAGCTCAGCTTCCCTGCACTCTTCTGGTGGACAATGGTTCCTACCGACCTCAGTCGACCCTCAGTCTGCGGCGCATTGCCGCCGGAGTGACCAAGGAGACCGGCCACCTGATTCACCCCGTCTCCCTCCTGCACTCCACCAAAACCAATCCCGAGGACCTCGACGGCATCCCGGCCGAAATCTTTGAACCTTTTCTCAAGAAAAAGCGGGAAGAAGGGGTCCATTCCTTCATGGTCCTCCCTCTCTTTTTCGGGCACAGCGCCGCTATTTACGAGTATCTCCCCCAGCGGGTGCTCGAGATGCAAAAGGATTGGCCGGAACTCGAGGTGCGTTGCGCTCCCTGCATGGTCGACATCACGAGACCCGATGACACCCTGGTGGCCGAAGTGCTCGCCGATCTCGTTCGCAAGAAACGAGATGAAGAAGGGCTCGCCAAACCGGCCGTCACGCTCGTCGACCACGGCACTCCCCGGAAGTTCGTCAATGACGTCCGCAACTTCCTCGGCATGCAGCTTCAAACTCTTCTCAAGGATGACTTTGGTGCCGTCGAGGTGTCGTCGATGGAACGCCGCGATGGCGAGGATTACGCCTTCAACGAACCCCTCCTCGAAAACCTCCTCGGCAGCCCCGGCTTCGAGAAGGAGGTGATCCTTTCCATGCTCTTCATTTCCCCGGGTCGCCACGCTGGCCCCGGCGGGGACATCGCCGAGATTTGCGAAATGGCCGAAAAGGCAAAACCCGGCCTCAAGACCTACATGAGCGACCTTTTCGCCACTCATGAAGCCGTCATCCCACTCCTCTCCAACCGCTTCCGCCAAGGCTTGGAAACCGATGCCCTGACCGGAGAGATTCCCCCTCCCGTCATGGCGATCTGCTAGGGGTTTCTTCTTCTCCGCCCCCCGCGAGAACCATCGCGAATTTTCAGGATTGCCTGCGGGGACAGGCAAGGGCAAAGTCCGGGAACTCGTCTCCTAACGCTTTGAAACTTCTCACCTTCCTTTGTCTTCCTTTCTTTGCGATTTCCTGCGCCTCCAATCCTCCCACCGAGGAGGATCCCAGGTCCCAAAAGCCCTCAAACCAGCCTGAACCGCTACCCGAGGTACCGGCGGTGGAGCCAGACGATGGCCTCGATTTCGTTGACCCGAACACCACTGCAGAACTGATGACGGAAGGAGAAAAAAAGACGGTGAGCGGCCCGCTCCCGATCACCCCGCCCGATCCCCCGTCCAACAGCACGATCGAGATCAAGCCGCCTGCGCCGGCTGACGAATAAACACTCTTCTGGCCCGCCCAAAACCCCGCAAATTCAACGCGGAACCCTACGACTGGCAGGAGGTCGTCGAACTCACCATCGAATCGCTCTCCAACCTTGGGGCCGGGATTGCCAAGCCCGAAGGCTGGGTGGTTTTTGTCCCCTTTACCCTCCCCGGAGAAAAGGTCCGAGCCAAGGTTTGGCGGAACGACGCTAATTGTTCCCACGCTGACCTCGTGGAAATCCTCGAGCCTTCGCCCCACCGCGTCGAACCCTCCTGCCCGCACTTTACGACCTGCGGCGGCTGCCAATACCAACACCTCGCCTACGAAAAGCAGCTCGAGTGGAAAACCCGACAGGTTCGCGAACTTCTCACCCACATGGCCGGGGTCGACGCTCCGGTGAATCCCGCTCACC
>JALQTQ010000196.1 GCA_023263995.1 Akkermansiaceae bacterium
ACAAACTTGGGCAGGGTGGCGGGGTGCCAGAAATGAGTGATGTTGGATGGGTCTTTTTGGGCCTCGTTTTTTTGTATTATGGGGCCGAGTGGCTGGTGAAGGGGGCGGCGGAGCTGGCGATTCGTTTCGGGATCAGTCCTTTGATGGTTGGCCTGACGGTGGTGGCTTTTGGCACCAGCGCGCCCGAGTTGGTGGTGAGTGTGAAGGCCAATCTTGATGGTAGTGGTGGGATGGCAATCGGGAATGTGGTGGGATCGAACATCTGCAACATCGCCCTCGTGCTGGGGGTCGGGGCGGTCATCTTTCCTCTCGCGATCCAGCGGCAGGTGATTCGACGGGAGTTGCCGATCCTGCTGGTGTCGACAATCATCTTCCTGGTCATGATGCGTGACGGTGCGCTGGGGCGTGTGGAATCGGCCATCCTCTCTGGCGGCATCGTGCTTTATGTCATCGCGAGTGTGATCGAGGCCCGCAAGGAGGATCCGACCGTGAGCGAGGATGTCCCGCCCGAGGTCATCGAGGCCGCCCGCCAGAGTGGTCCGGGCCGGATCCTTTTTGATCTGGTCTTGATCGTCGTCGGGGCGGTGCTGCTCGTGATCGGGGCCGACAAGATGGTGCACGGCGGCGCCAACATTGCGCGCTTTTACGAAGTGCCGGAGGCCATCATCGGGCTCACTCTTTTTGCCTTTGGAACCTCGCTGCCGGAACTGGCCACTTCGGTGGTGGCGGCACTTCGCAAGCAGGGGGACATCATCGTGGGCAACGCGGTGGGATCTTGCATTTTCAACCTGCTGGCGGTCCTCGGAGTTGCGGGGTTGGTCGCGCCACTGGAGGGCGATGGAGTGACCGTGGTGCATCTCGGGGTCATGCTCGGGCTCACCGTGGTTCTCATGCCGATGATGTGGCATGGGATGAAGTTGGACCGCTGGGAAGGGGTCTTGCTGTCGGTAGGATACCTCGGCTTCACGGCTTGGCTCGTATTGGGTTGAGGGTAGGAATGTCAAAATTGTGTCGTAGATGAGAGTCGTGAATGTGATGAAAATGTTGAGTCGAATGGCCTGTGCCGGAGTGCTGTTGATGGTCCCGGTTTTCGCGGATGAGGCCGGCGCCGGACTGACCCGCGGGATCCTTGATGGGAAACGGCCGCCCGACGCGGTCCAGCTGGTGGGCCGTCTGGGTCACCTCATGATCCCGGAGAACGAGAAGGTGGAATCGCAGTGGGTCTTCGAGGACGGGGTCCTCACCGCCTCGCCGAAGTGGGACAGTGTGATCACGCCCGAGAATTACTCGGATTTCCGCCTGCATCTGGAATTCAACGTCAACAAGGTGCCCGGGGCCGACCCGGAAAAGAGCGGGAACTCGGGGGTCTACATCCAGCAGCGATACGAACTCCAGATTTCCGATGCCCACGGGGTGCCCGAGGAGGAATTCAAGGCGAGCTATTGCGGCAGCATGTATCGCCAGAAGATGCCCGACAAGCTGGTGGCGAAGCCGGCCGGGGAGTGGCAGACTTACGACATCGTCTTCCGGGCGGCCCGGTTCGTTGACGGCAAGCGCACTGAGAAGGCCCGCATCACGGTGCAGCACAACGGGGTGATCATTCACGACGATTACGCCCTGACCAACAAGACCGGGGCAGGGAAGAAGGAAGGCCCGGAGCCCGGCCCGATCAAGCTGCAGGGTCACCATAATCCGGTGAAGTTCCGGAACGTATGGATCCAGCGGCTGGAACTTGAACCGGTCGAGAAGGAGGAAGAACCCAAGGAGAAAAAGAAGGGCTACACCTATGTCATTCCCTTTGACAAGATCCCGCCCTCGCCGGTCTTGAGCCCGAAGGAAGCGCTGGCCAGCTTCCAGTTGCACGAGGATTTTGAAATTGAAACAGTGGCTCACGAGCCGCAGGTCGAGAGCCCGCTCGCGATGCGTTTTGATGGCGACGGACGGATGTGGGTTGTCGAGATGCGCGGCTACATGCTGGATGCCGACGGCACCGGCGAGGCCGATCCGGTGGGGCGCATTTCCATCCATGAGGACACCGATGACGACGGGGTCTACGACAAGTCCCACGTCTTTCTCGATGGCCTGAACCAGCCGCGTTCGATCGCCTTCTACAAGGGCGGGGTGCTCTACGGCGGACACGAGAAGCTCTACTTCGTCGAGAACAACAACGGGAAGGCCGGCAAGATGACGGTGATTGATGAGAATTACACCCAGGATGCCAACGTCGAACATCGCACCAACGCCCTCATGCGCGGCCTCGACAACTGGATTTACAACGTCAAGTCGGATACTCGCTACCGCGAGATCGATGGCAAATGGGTCAAGGAGAAGACCGCTTTCCGCGGGCAGTGGGGGATGTCGCAGGACAATTACGGGCGGCTCTACTACAACCAGAACTGGGTCGGATTGGAGGCCGACCAGCTCCTGCCCAACAGCCTGCGGCGCAACCGCAACTACCTGCTCGCCCGCGACCACGGGACCCGGCTGTCCTATCGCGACAAGCTCTACCCGGCTCGCATCACTCCGGGCGTCAACCGCGGGGGCGAAGGGGCTATCGATGATAAAGGGTATCTCACCGCGGTCACGGGCGCAACCGGCCCGGTGGCTTACCGTGGCGATCAGTTTCCACCGGAGTTTCGCAACGTCGGTCTATTTTGCGAACCGGCCGCCCACCTCGTGCGTATGGTCCACGTCGGTCGCGAGGAGGGATTGTCCTACGGCGAGCACTTGATGGGGGAGCGGGAATTCCTTGCTTCCACCGACGAGCGGTTTCGTCCGGTCAACCTTTTCACCGCGCCCGATGGCACCCTGTATGTCATGGACATGTATCACGGCATCATCCAGCACAAGCACTACCTGACCCGTTACCTCCGCGAGCACATCGGGCACCGGGGGCTCGAATCCTACCCGCAGGGCGGACGGATCTACCGCATCAAATATAAGGGGCGCCCGCGCGGCCCGCTTCCGCGCATGGAGGGCCGTAAGGCTGCAGAGTTGGTGCCGTTTCTCTCCCACCCGAACGGATGGTGGCGGGACACCGCGCAGCGCTTGATTGTCGATTCGGGCGACCGCGAGGTCGTGCCCGTCCTGACCTCCCTGGCGAGCGATGCCGGGAGCCCGCTCGGTCAACTGCATGCCCTCTGGTGTCTCGAGGGATTGGGGCAGGTCAACGCGAAGGCCGTTCAGGGTGCCTTGGGGTCGGGCGATCCCTTCGTGGTGGAGTCGGCAATCCGGCTCTCGGCGCTTCTGCCTGAAGCGGACCGGGTGGCCCTGCTGCCGGAATTCAAACGCCTTGCCGGGTCGGGGGAGTTGGTCATTCAGCGTGAGCTCGCCGCCAGCCTGGGCCGGGTGCCGTCGCGCGATGCCCTCGTCCTGCTCAAGGAGGTCCTGGTGAGGAATCTCGAGGTGGCCTACGTGCGCGAACTCGCCATCAGCGGGTTGGAAGGCAGGGAGCAGGAATTCCGTGAGGTGCTCGGCGAGGAATTCAGGGACGACAAGTTTCTCAAGTATCTCGACCACTGCCTCACCCCCAAGACCACTGCGGCGGCCTTCCAGCCACCGCGCAACAAGGCCCACCTCGAGTCATTCAAACGGGGTGAGAAATTCTACATCGCCAACTGCATGGCCTGCCATGGGGCCGACGGAGCCGGCATGGAAATGCTCGGCCCCCCGATGGTGAAGTCGGAGTGGGTTCTGGAATCGGATCAACGACTTGCTGCCATTCTCCTGCAGGGGCTGAAGGGGCCGATCGAAGTGGCGGGCAAAAAATACACCCCGGCAGCGGAAATGCCCGGACTCAAGGAGGCCCCGCATGTCTCCGACGCCAATCTCGCCGATGTCGCCACCTTTGTGCGATACGCTTGGAACAACGGCAGGGGAGCGGTCAAGCCTGAGACCGTCACGGCGGTGCGCCAGAAGCTCTCGGACCGTCAGGCGGTCTTCACCCCGGAGGAGTTGGAGAAGGAATTTCCGTGAGGTCCCGGACCGGCGGCGCGCCGGCCTTGCTTTTTGTCAGGTAGGCGGCGAGGCTTCCGGCATGATCGACATGCTGGTGCGGCTTTACGACCTGCCGGAGAGTGGGCCCATTTACGACAAGGTGGCGGCGTCCGGGGTCATCCTGCGGAGGCCGGGAGCGTACGAGAAACACCTCGTCGAGAATTTCGTGCGCGGCCATTTCTCGCCGAAGTGGGTGAGCGAGGTCGCGGTGGCCTTCGCGCGCCAACCGGTCGCTTGCTTCATCGCGACCAAGGACAAGGAGATCCTGGGCTTTGCCTGTTACGAGACGACGGCCAAGGGGTATTTTGGTCCCACCGGGGTGGCCGAGTCCGCGCGCGGGCTGGGCTTGGGCAAGGCGCTTCTTCTGAAGGCCCTTGAGGCCCAGCGCGAGGCCGGGTATGCCTACGCTTTCATCGGCGGAGTGGGCCCGAAAGAATTTTATGCCAAAGCGGTCGGGGCAGTCGAGATTCCGGGTAGCGATCCCGGGATCTACGTCGATATTCTCCCCGAGCCCGAGGCTCAGTTTAATTCATGAGCGGCCAGGATCCAAAATTCGTCAAAGGAGCATTTGCCAAGATCGCCGACCGGTACGTCGTCACGAATCACGTCCTCAGCCTGGGCACCGACATTCTCTGGCGGAAGAAGGTCGGACGCCTCGTGCGCGCTTGGAATCCTGAATCCGTCCTCGATGTGGCCACGGGGACCGGCGATCTCGCTCTTGAGATCCAGCGGAAATGCCCGCAAGCCAAGGTGCTGGGAACCGACTTCTGTCCCGAAATGCTGGCCCATGCCACCAAAAGTGGGGTGATGGAAACGCAGGTCGCGGATGCCATGAACCTGCCCTTTGGCGACGGGGAATTTGATGTCGTCACGGTGGCCTTCGGGCTCCGCAACATGGAGAGTTGGGAAGGAGCGCTGCGTGAAATGCGACGGGTGATCAGGCCGGGCGGCCATCTGCTCGTCCTCGATTTCTCCCAGCCCCGGGGAATTTTCAGGAAGCCCTACACCTTTTACCTCAACAAAGTTCTGCCCCGCATCGCCGGCTTGCTCACGGGCCAGGGGGGAGCCTACCGTTACCTCGCGGGATCGATTGGCGAGTTTCCCTACGGAGAAAAAATGACCGCGCTCTTCGAACAGGCGGGCTTTGCCGAGGCCACCGCCGACCCGCTGAGCGGGGGGATTGCTACCATTTACGTGGGGAAGCAAAAGTCGGAGGAGCCGGCTGCGGCCGGTATTTGAGGGCCTTCAGCCCAAGGATGGCCGACACGGTCGAGAGGGAGCCGATGATCAAGAGGAAGACGCCAGCGATGAAGGTAACCTCGAACTTGATCTGTTTCATGGCAAATCCGATTCCGGGGTCACGGGCCGGAAGGGGGTTCGGAAGCTCCTGAAGCCCGGTGTAGCCCCAAAGTCCGAGCACGATTCCCAAGGGGATGGCGGGAATGCCCAAGACCAGCAGGATGATGTGGAGGATGTTGGTGGAATGGTAGGAGTGGAGAAACACCCGGGTGAGGAAACAACCCGCGAGGAAGAAGAATCCCAGGTAGGGGTAAAAGTAATCGCGCGCCACCACCTCGGGGAAATTGGGAAGGAGAAGCATCGCGAGGGTGGCGAAGAGGATCCCGACAACGGGAGCGAGGAGAATCGAGGAAAAGAGACGGAGGCCGTCACCGGGTTGGCTCATGAATCATGGGTGATCCGGGCGAACGAGACTTGTCAAAGAGGGAAAACTTTGAGGGGGAGACATCCGTCATCTCGCTTCTTGCCAGAAGTATTCCTTCTCGATCTCCTTCGACAAGCCCGTGGCCTCCTTCACCTCTTTGATCCTTATGCTGCCCGTAAAGGAGCACTTGACCACCAACTGCATGGAGGTCGCTGAGATTCGTCAGAAACAATAGGGTTTTCTCGCTGGGAGACACCACTTTTGGGGCAGTCCGAGAATACCATTCCCGAGCAACGTGATCGTTGGAATGTTAACCAGAAAATACTGATTCGGGCAGGGGCCCAGTGATCGCAATCTTCTCGCCCACCCATTTAGCCTCCCTGAATCCTTCAGGGGCTACAGTACCTTCAGGTCCCGCAGTGACCATAGCTCTCCCTTGAGCTCCCCCAAAGCCCCTCGGGGGCGACGCGCGCCATCTTCCCGTTTCGGACCAAAGCGCTCCCGCGCCCGACGAAAAATCCCATCGACAAAGCCCCGCGACCCGATCACCGCCCCATCGGTAAAATAACGCACCCGACACCGCACCGCCTTGGCAATCTGCAAATCCTTCGACCCACTCTCCCGCAAGCGCTCGATTTCCTTCTCCACTTCCTCCTTCTTCATCCCTCGACGCGTCAACACCTTCTGACCCCGCTCTCCGTGTCGACCGTGCACGTCTTCTGCCGTTTGCTCCGCCGCCGCTGCCATCAGAAGAACGCGATACTCCTTTCCCACTCCCCCCTGCGACCACGCCCGCGCCGTGGCTTCCTGCTTCTTCGCCCCCATGGCGTAAAGCGCCCGCACCAAGCCCCGCCGCGCCGCCGCCGCGCCTCGTCCACCCCCCACCGCTTCGCCATACGATGACCACCGGTAATCTGCCGGATCCTCCACCATCCCGGCCCGCACCGGATTCAAGTCGTTGTAGGCCGCCATCGTCCGCGCCGCCAGACCATCCTCCACGATGACACTGCGAAAGCGTGATTCCCAGAGGGTCCCCCGCCGTCCCCGCTCCCGGTTGAACCAGCA
>JALQTQ010000197.1 GCA_023263995.1 Akkermansiaceae bacterium
CAATCGAGCGAGAAAAACCAGACCCCTGGTTGACCGTCGTCATCAAAGACGTAGGTGCGGACGTTCAGCTCGAGGAAGTTGGAGAGCCAGGGGGCGCACGGGAGGAAGCGGGGCCGCACCTTTTCCATGAGAAAGGGCACGAGGCCCAGGTAGCAGGTGCCTTCATAGTGGTCGACGTGCAGACCTGCTGGGAGCCGGGCTTGGATGACCTCGGCAGGGACCTTCCAATGGAGAAAAAGAAGCTGGCTCCAGCGCTGGAACATCACGGGGGAGTCTGCCGGGTTTTCGCGCATAACGAGACGGTCGGCTAAGGTCGGTGTTTGAATCACGGGCCCAACCGGTAAGCTTTTTTCGCTCGTTGGCAACGCTTGCAATTCCAGCCGCCACCTGCTTTACCTGCGGCCCACATGGCTGACGAAAAAAACCGCAAGACCCTCGAAGAACGCCACCAGATGTCGGACCTGGACCGCCTGCGCCATTCCTGTGCCCATGTCTTGGCGACCGCGGTTTGCCGAATTTGGCCCGATGCTCAATTTGCGGCCGGTCCGCCAGTCGAGGGGGGATTCTACTACGATGTCGATCTCGCGCACCGGATCACGCCGGATGATTTTGAAAAGATCGAGGCCGAGATGAAGAAGGTGGTCAAGGAGAACGTCCCTTTCGAGCGCATCGTGGTGAGTCGCGACGAAGCGATGGCACTGGCCAAAGCGGGGCGTCTCGCGGCCGTTTCCGAGCGGGAGGTTGAGTCGGTTTTCAAGGTTGACCTGCTCAACGACATTCCGGACGACGAGGAAATTTCGATTTATCAAAACGGCGATTTCTGGGACCTCTGCGCGGGCCCGCACGTCGGCCGCACCGGGAATTGCAAGGCTTTCAAGGTGATGTCGGTCGCAAGTGCCTTCTACAAAGGTGACAAAAACAAGCAGTCGCTTCAACGGATTTACGGGACCTGTTTCAAGAATCGAACCCTGCTCGAGGAGCATCTGGAACGTCTGGAAGAGGCCAAGAAACGGGATCACCGCCGCCTTGGTCGTGAGATGGGCTTGTTTGCCTTTGATGAGTCGGTGGGACAGGGGTTGCCCTTGTGGAAGCCCAAGGGGGGGATCATTCGAAGGCAGTTGCAAGATTTCATCACCGCTGAACTCGACAAGCAGGGCTATTTCCAAGTCTTTACGCCACATATCGGTAAGCTCGACCTTTACCGGACCTCGGGTCATTTTCCCTACTACGAGGACAGCCAGTTCCCCCCGATCGTGGAGCGAGATGCCATCAAGCAACTGGCCGACGACGGGGTGGGGTGCTCTGAGTTGCTCAACTTCATTTCCACGGGCGAAGTCGAGGGTTTTTTGCTCAAGCCGATGAACTGCCCTCATCATATCAAGATCTTTGCCAGTGAGCACCGTTCTTACCGGGACCTGCCGGTGCGGCTCGCCGAGTTTGGGACGGTTTATCGTTGGGAGCAGTCGGGAGAACTTGGCGGGTTGACCCGGGTGCGCAGTTTTACCCAGGACGACGCGCATCTTTTTTGCACGCCGGAGCAAGTCGGTGAGGAGATCCAAGGCTGTTTGGGTCTGGTCAAAACGGTTCTCTCGACCCTCGGGATGAGCGACTACAAGATTCGACTTTCCTTGCGGGACCCCGATAGCGACAAGTATGTCGGAGATCCCGCGAATTGGGACAAGGCCGAGTCGGCCTTGCGTGAAGCGGTGGAGACGCTTGGGGTAGACTATACCGAGGAGCCCGGGGAGGCCGCCTTTTACGGGCCCAAGATCGACTTTGTGGTCAAGGATGTCATTGGGCGCGATTGGCAGCTTGGGACGGTGCAGGTTGATTACAACCTGCCGGAGCGATTCGACCTCAGTTACATTGGGTCGGACAACCAGGCCCATCGCCCGGTCATGATTCACCGCGCCCCCTTTGGCTCCCTCGAGCGTTTCGTCGGGCTTCTGATCGAGCACTTCGAGGGCAAATTCCCCACTTGGCTTGCTCCTGAGCAAGTCCGAATCCTTCCGATCTCGGAAAAGTTTTCCGATGAAGCCGATGTCGTGGCGGCCAAGCTCGCGGAAGTCGGGGTGCGTGTTTCGGTCGACCATGCCAGTGACAAAATCGGTGCTAAAATTCGTCTTGCCCGGATCGATCGAGTTCCTTACCTTTGCGTCCTTGGCGCTCGTGAGGCGGAAAACAATTCCGTGAGTGTGCGCCATCGCGACCGGGGTGACCTCGGTAGTTTTTCCACGGATGATTTTGTCAACCAGATCCTGCAGGACATTTCTAGCCGCTCGCTTTGACGTGCGGGGGTCCTTGTGCGGACTCAAGCAGGTATGAGTTGCTCCTCCCTGCGTTTTCGCCCCGCTTTCGGGATTCTTCGTTGTGCCCAGCCCCGAAGGTGACGCCGCCATCCTGATTTTCCCCTAACTACAACCAAGTAAAGCCATCGCTAAGAAGAAAAAGAAGTTCAAGAGAGCACAACGGGACATGACCCGGGTGAACGAAAGAATTCGTGCTCCGCGGATCCGCGTCGTTTACGGCGAAGATAGTCAGCAACTGGGGGTGATGACCACCCGCGAGGCCATCGACAAAGCCAAGTCGGTGGGATTGGATCTGGTCGAAATCGCACCAAAGGCTGATCCCCCGGTCTGCCGCATCGTCGACTACGGGAAATACAAGTACGAGCAGTCGAAACTTAAGAAGACCTCCAAGAGCAAGGGGCCGGTCAAGATGAAGGAAGTGAAATTCCGGGTGCGGACCGAGGAGCACGACTACAACATTAAGTGTGCCCGGGCCGAGAAATTCCTCGACGAGGGAAACAAAGTCCGCATCCAGCTTCAGTTTAGGGGACGTGAGAATGCCCACCGTGAAATTGGCTTCGAGGTGATGGGAAGAGTCAAAAAGGATCTTGCCGGGATGTCGCATGTCGATATGGAGCCCAAGTTGGCGGGCCGAGCGATCAGCATGGTGCTCTCTCCGATTGCTCCGGAGAAAAGGGTGCGTCACTTCCTCCTGTCGCACGGTGAGCTCATTCATGAGGATGAGGCTCGCGATCACGAGTTCGACGACGACGAGCACGAGCACGAGGGGGAAGAGGGATAAGCCGCTCCCTTGCGTTCCTGACTGCTTGGGACGATGCTGATCCTCTTTGACATCGACGGCACTCTGATTGATACCGGGGGTGCCGGTCTTGCTTCGCTCAATGCCGCGATCGAGAAGATCTTTGGTCCTGGGGGACCGAGCCTCAACTTGGCAGGAAGCACCGACGGGGGAATCGTGCGCGGCCTGTTCGAGCATTTCGATCGACCCTTTGATTCGGGAGTTGAGGAGGAATTTTACCGGGCCTATCTCCCCGTGCTAGAGGGCAATTTGGCTGACTCGTCATTTGGGGGGCGTTTGCTTGATGGGGCTCGCGAGTGGCTCGAGGAATGCCGTCGGGCCAACCATACTCTGGGTTTGCTTACCGGAAATCTGGCTCGTGGCGCAGCCCTCAAGCTGAAGCATTATCGGGTCGATGGGTATTTTGGCTTCGGGGCTTATGGTGACGATCATTGGGATCGCAACGAATTGGGTCCGATTGCGCTGGCCCGGGCAACGGCTTTAACGGGGTCTAGGTTTTTGCCAGAGGAGACTCTGGTGGTTGGAGATACCCCGAAGGACATTGCCTGCGCCCACGCATTTGGTGCTCGCTGTCTGGCCGTGGCCTCCGGGACCTTTGATGTCGAATCGCTCCGCGAAGCAGGGGCTGAGGAAGTGGTCTCAAGCCTGACCGAGTGTCTTGGCCGGATTCATGATCACGTTTGAAAAAGGGGGCCTCCGGAGTTTTTGATCACTTGTGTTTTTCCTCGGTTTTGTCCTTTTGACAGGAGACGAGGAAGGCCACGAGGTCCCGTGTCTCCTCTTTGCTCAGGAGGGCCGACATTGGTGGCATGGCCGACAGGGGGGTGGTTTTGGAGGCGATGTTTGCCTTCGGAATGGTCTTGGTGGTTTCGCCAAATTGGATGACGGCGTTGCCATCGGTATCATCGGGGAGGAAGTTCCCACTGATCGCGGTGCCGTCCTTGAGGGTGATGGTGCCGAGACCGTATCCCGGGGCGATTTCGGAGCCGGGTTGGATCAGGGCGCGAAGGAGGTAAGCTGCATCGTGGTTCTTGCCGATTGCGCCGAGTTCGGGGCCCACGTTGCCGCCGTCCCCATGCATGGCGTGACAGCGCTGGCACTGGGCGGCCCCGTGTTCGTAGAAGACCTTGCGACCGCGCTCGATGTTGCCACCGGTTTGACAGAACAACTTCCATTCGGCATCGGGATCATCCGTAGGAAGGGAGGCGCGGAAGCCGTCGAGCGACACTCCGGTCTTTTCGGCCGCTCGCACGATATCGAGAGCGAGTCCTGGATGGGCCGTGCGGGCGGTGAGCTGGGCGAGCGCGTCTGCAATGAAACTCTTTGCCTTCGGGGTTTCGAGTCTGGCCAAAGTTTCCAAGGTCACTTGTTTGTCGGCAAGACTGGCTCCGGGGTCGGAGAGCAGGTTGCCCAGGCTCGCGAGTGCTTGATCGGGGTCGCTTTGGAAAAGCAATTCACGCGCTGTGCTCCGCACTTTTTCATCGGGATCCTGAAAGAAGCTGGCAAGGACGTTGGACCAAGCCTTTTGGTCTTTCTGACCTGGAGCGAGGAGTTTGAGGGCATCGGCCCGCGCGTCCCCTGAAACTTGATCATTGCGCAGGACGGCAAAGAGGAAGTCTGGTTCGACCTTGAGTCGATCTTGGCCAATCAGGGTGAGGAGACGGGGAAGGAGTCGTCGGGAGTCCTCATCCTTCGCGGCCATCAAGGCAGGAAGCTGTTCGAGCACGGAAGATTTGAGTGAAACCCGGTTGGCTGGTAGTCCGCGCACAAAGCCGACCACCGGGTCGGCAACCGGCGGACTGTTCCATTGGAGCAGGGCCACAAGGGCATCGCGACGCACGCGGAAGTCAAGGCTGGGGTCATTGGCCAGTTCTGCAATCAGCTTGAGGTCCTCGGGCCGTCCCAGAGTCCATGCCGCATAGAGAGCCCGTCGTGCGGTGAGCGGATGCCACTTGACGTCGGGTGTGACCCGTTTGGCGATGGTGCGGGCGCGGGCCGCAAGCGCCGGATAGCTCTGGCGGAGGTCCAGGTCGTAAATCGCCCGGATTGCTTCCTGACGGATCATGAGATCGGAATCATCGAAAAATGCGGCCAGGGCAGGTGATTCCTGCCGACGCAGGGCCACCACGGCGGCGAGGCGAATCGCTCTTGAGGGGTGGCTTTTCAGAGCGGCAAGGGATTCGGAAGAGGCACAGTTTGCAAGGATCATGATCCCGCCGTGCCGGACCACCGTGTCGGCGTCGTTGTTTTTCTCGATGAGAGCGAAAGCCGGTTCCACGGCATCGGGATGGCCGTGGTTGGCCAAGGCCAGGGCCGCCAGCGAGGCCACCCGGGGCGCGGGGTCTGAAAGGAGCTTGATCAAGGCCTCGCGTAAAGGAGCGAGGTGCTCCGGATGATTGCCAAGAGTGCGTGCAAGGTTGGCGCGAATTTCCATTTCCGGGTCGCCGAAGAGCGGAGCCAGATCCTCGAGGACAGATGGATCATTTTGAGCAAGTTGTCCGATGCCCCAAAGTCCGTGGAGGCGGCACATCAGGCTCTCTTTGAGGGCTAGTGCTTTTTTGAAGATCGGGAGGCTGATCATCCCTTGGTCAGCCAACGCGAACTGAGCGCGAAGGCGCACCCGTTGGTCGGGGTGGCCGAGGAGGTCCGAGAGTTGACTGGGCTTGAGGGAGGGAATCCCGTTCGCAAAGAGGCTCCGGATTTCCCCCATCTCCGGGATCTTGAGCAGATCGGTTTGAGCCAGGGTGTAAATCGCTCCCTTTTCCGGCTTACCCCAGCCTCCTCCGTAGTCGGAGATGTAGAGCTTGCCGTCGTATCCCCAATCGACATCGGTCAGGGCGATGCCCCGCAGGAAGGGTTCCTGCTCGCCCAGTTTGAAGGTCGCTCCTTCGGGCTTTAGGGTGAAGCGCTCGATGAAGCAGATGTCGGGGCTCCCCTTGTAGCTGGCGACGAAGAAATTGCGCGCGTAGCGGTCGGGAAGGGCCACCACCCCGGGGTGATAGGCCAGTCCGCAGGGGCCGTCGGCGGCGTAGGCAATGGGTGGGTTGAGGTAGGCCGGCTGACGGTCGTGGCGGGTGTTCCAGATGCCCTCATTCATCCAGGCATCGATCTGGTCTTCTTTCCGCGGGGGCATGCCGCCGAGATGGATGAAGGCATCGCCGCCAAAAGTCGCAATGGTCTGGTAGCCCATTCTCCAGCCCGAATCTCCATGCTGGACCAAGTAGACAATCCGTTCGCGGTCCCCGTGGTCGTAATCGTTGTCGACGGTGAAGAGGTTCCCGAATTCATCGAAGACGATCTCCTTGGGATTGCGCAGGTTGACGTAGTATTCCTCGAATTCCGAGCCATCCGGGTTGGCCCGGAAGACCCCTCCCGAGTCAGGGCGAGCGAAGACCTTCCCGTTCTGCTCGATGTGGTATCCCCGGTCCCCGATCGACCAGTAGATCTTTCCATCGGGGCCCCAGGCGAAGCCATTGAGGTCGTGCCCCGAGAAGCTCACCCGCACCCCGAAGCCGTTGACGAGAGTTTTCACTTCTTCGGCCTTCCCGTCATCGTCAAGGTCCCGGAGGCTGTAAATCCCCGGGATCA
>JALQTQ010000198.1 GCA_023263995.1 Akkermansiaceae bacterium
TCTTAACCTCCCGCTTCCCGTTGGAACGATCCACCTGCTGCATCTTCAAAGTTCGCAGGGTCCCATGGAGGGCCTCCTCAAGACTGACGAGGATGTCAGCGTGTGCATCGGAGCCGGGAATGGGGCCGCCGCTCCGGCCCGGCTCGCCGCCAAAGGAAGAATGAAAACCGCCCGGACCCGGGCGTGCACCCGCTCCAAACATTTGTTCGAAGAAGTCGCTGAAGCCGGTGCCCGAGTAGTGCGATTCGTAGGAATCTCCCCCGCTCTGACCGGGAGGTGGGCCTGCTTGCCAGTTCGCCCCCAAGGCATCGTATTTCTTGCGCTTCTCGGGATCGCTGAGGACCTCGTATGCCTCGTTGAGCTCCTTGAATTTCTCCTCGGCTGTCGATTTGTCTTCGGCCACGTCGGGGTGGTACTTCCGCGCCAGCTTGCGGAAAGCCTTGCGGATGGTGTCTTGGCTGGCCCCTCGATCAATCCCAAGAATCTCGTAATAATCGCGAAAAGTCATAAAAAAGAATCAGGCTGCTTCGTGTTGGTTAGGACAGGCAAAACAGAGAGACAACGAAGGTTTGGCCTCGAGGGGCCCCCGCGGAATGTCCCTTCCACATTCACCACAGATTCCATAGCTCCCGTTGGCGATTTTCGAAAGGGCCAGATCGATCTTCACGCGCAATTTTTTCTCGCTCACGGTCAGGGGGGGCAAGGACCTCCTCGATCCTTTGATTCCCTTCCTCTCCTCGGTATTTCAGTCGGCTGAGCAAGCTCTTCTTTCGCTCGAGCAAGAAGGTTTTACAGTGGGACCGGCCATTGTCATTCATGGGAGTTCAGGGTTGCATCCTGGATGCCAAAGCGCCGGGGAGATTGACCAAAGCGATGATTCTCCCACCAAGCGGCAACGAAGAGGATAGCCTGCCAGCCGAGCATTTGTCAGGAGGAAAGTGTGGCGACCAGTAATCAGGCGTCGATTGCACTCCCTTTGTCCACATCAATCACGTTAAGATCCAGCCATGACTCATCAGGGAAACTGGAAACCGCTGATGGCCCGCACCGCTGGGTGCGGGCTTTTTCTGACGGCGGCCCTGCTGCTGGAAAAGGGATGGGGACTCAGCGGACTCCCGGTCATTGCGACCTACCTCGCAGCAATGGTGGCGGGCGGGTGGAGCACCGTGATCGAAACTTGGGAGACCATCCGTCAGCGAAAGATCGACATTCACTTTCTCATGCTGGCGGTGGCGGTAGGGGCGGCCGTCATCGGAGCCTGGCAGGAAGGGGCCCTGCTCCTCTTTCTCTTCGCCCTCGGTGGGGCGCTCGAACACTACGCCTTCGCCCGCATGAACCGAGAAATCTCGGCTCTCCACGAGGCCGCACCCAAGACCGCCCGGGTGCTGGATGCGGAAGAACAAGAAAAAGAGGTCGCGGTCGAGGAATTGAAGGAAGGAGACCGCTTGTTGATCCGACCCGACGAAACCTTCCCGGTCGATGCCCGTATCCTGGAGGGTGAGACCGAGGTCGATGAATCGATGCTCACGGGGGAAGCCATGCCGGTGACCAAAAAGACAAACGACACCGTCTCAAGTGGGACCTTGAACCTTTGGGGAAAGGTCACCCTGGTAGTGCTACGACCCGTCCACGAAAGTTCGCTCGCAAGAATCATCGACATGATCCGAAACGCCCAGGAATCGAAGGCTCCCAGCCAGCGTTTCACCGACCGTTTCGGGTCCAAATACACCATCGGGGTGCTTTCTGCTTCCTGCCTGCTGTTTCTCTTTTGGTGGCTGGGCTTCGACCTGACGGTGGGAGCGGCTGCCTATCGGTCCATTGCGTTTTTGGTTGTCGCCAGTCCCTGCGCCCTCGTTCTTTCCATCCCGTCCGCGATCCTTGCCGGGATTGCCTGGGGAGCCAAGCACGGGGTCCTGTTCCGTGGCGGACGAGCCATCGAGGAACTCGCTGGAATCGACACCATTGCCCTCGATAAAACCGGAACCCTCACCAAGGGCCAGATGCAGGTCCTCGCGGTCGAGACCTTCCCGACTGGCAGCGAAGAGGCCCTGCTGGAGGTCGTCCACAGCATCGAGCAGGAATCAAATCACCCCATCGCCCGGGCCCTCACCCGCCATTGTCTCGATCGGGGAGTCCGCACGCGGTCAGTCGACCATCTCCGCTCGCTCCCCGGAATGGGAATCCAAGCTGAACTCGGCGGACGAACTTATTCCTTGGGAAGGAGGCAGTTGGTTGAAAACGACTCCCGCGTGGCTTCCCTCGACGAAAGGGAATTTGAAAACCCTGAAGTCTGGGTCATCGGCCCGGAACTCCTCGGCCGGGTCATCCTCCAGGACGAAATTCGCACCGAAAGCAAAACCGTGCTCGAAGGTTTCCGGAGCCAAGGCATCACGACGGTGATGTTGACTGGCGATCACGCCCGAGCTGCCAGACCAGTGGCAAAAGAACTAGGAATTGCCGAGGTCCATGCCGGGCTTCATCCTGAAGACAAGGTTGCCGTCATCGAAGACTTGACCCATCAGGGCCACAAGGTGGCAATGGTGGGTGACGGGGTCAACGACGCTCCCAGCCTCGCAGCCGCACATGTCTCGGTTTCGATGGGTGGTCGCGGAAGCGATGCTGCCCTCGAACAATCCGATGTGGTTTTGGTCAATGATCGCATCGAGCGCCTCGGCAGTGCCCTCAAACTCAGTCGCAAAGCCAGGGCTGTCATCTTCCAAAACCTCTTTCTCGCCCTAGGAACAGTGATGGTGATGGGTGCCACCACCCTCCTGACCACCGTGCCCCTCTCCTTCGCAGTGGTGATTCACGAATCCTCGACCGTGCTAGTCTGCCTCAACAGCCTGCGCCTCCTCCTCATAAGGGAAAAGAGCCCTCGTCCTCATCCTGATACCACCCATCACTGATTTGCTTAACCGAGCCTGAATATCTCTTCATCCAAAAAATCGTTCTTGCCATATCATCCGGAATTGGCACACTTTCAGCTTTCTCATCATAGCACCAGCCTCCCCTGAAAATGCCCCGCTCCTTCGTCATCACTGCTTATCTGATCCTTGAAGGAGGATTGGCCGTTTCCGCCCGGCCATTGGCTATGCAGGAACGATGGCCGATTGGGTACCCCTTGGGCGAAGTGCAGGCCCCTTCAAAACCCGGTCTTTCACTGGCCCTTGTTGACCCCAACGGCACCCATGGGGAGGAGCGAGGGCTTTCCCATCGTTGGGGAACGCTTCTCCACGAAGAGCTTCCAGTCACTCTCTCACATTCAGCATCCTTCTTGACTTAGTATGAGAGAGTTTAAAGGAAACGAGCAAGCGAGATATCAAGCAAGCGAGCCGTATCCTGAACACTTGCTGGGAGCCGAATCTGGCGATGGCCAAACAAAACTCAAACGCCTTCTCCTTCGCCTTCTCGTTCGCTGGCATTGGATTCTCCTCGGTTTACTGCTCGGAGTCGGAGTGGGGATCTACCAAGCTTGGTGCTCCGTCCCGCAATATCGCTCTCTCGCAACCCTTTTGGTGTTTGATGACCGGAATAACATCATTGGACGCGAGGAAATCGGGGAATTTGATCTGCGCAACAGTCAGTCTCTTGAGACAGTGAAAGAGGGTCTGAGTACCGTCGAGGTTTGCTATGCGGTCGCGGGTGACGCCGCCGTGCGGAAGCTGAAAGATTTGATGCCGCCGCCGAAGAAAGACCTATTTTCGCTTTTCCAATCCGAAGCTCCACCAGAGCAAGAGGCTGAGCCAAGCGTTTCTGAGCTGGGTGAGATGATCAAAGATCGTCTCTCCGTGAATCTACGGCAGGGGACCCGTCTCATCGACGTGGAAGTGGTGCACCCGCAGCCGGTCGTCGCTCAAACCATTTGCGACCGGCTGATCCACAATTACATCGAGATCCGGAAAAAACGACTGAACAACAACCGGACGATGGGCACCCAACAGCTCCGAAGCGATGTCGAACAAGTGAGGAAGGAGTTGCAAGAGGCCGAAGGGGTGCTTGCCCGCTACGCCACTTCACTCGAGGCGGAAAGGCGTCTTTCCACCGCCGAGGCTCAACTAGACAAACTGGCCCTGCGCTATCGGTCAAAGCACCCGTCGATGATAGAAGCCCAGTCAAATCTTACGCAGGCAAGGGAGAACTTTAGCAAACTGCTGTGGAAGGTGGTCCGGGACGAATTTGACAAAGTTTATTGGAATTCTCACCTCCTCGATCTCGAGGGGTCCAACCAACTCGACATGTTTGACAAGGTTCGCGACCTCCTCATCTCCCGCCTTGCCGTTCTCGAGAGTGAAATCGAGAGCCAGAAAAATGTCTTCGACAAGCTCAACGGGCGACTTGGAACCGAGATTCTCGCTGCTGGGAAAAGTGAAGCGGAGGTGGAAACCGTCGAGCCAGCCAGCCTCTCGAATCAGCCTTACACCGAAGGCGAGGAAGTGATTATCCTGGAGGCCTCCTTGATTGGCCTCCTTGCCGGATGCGGCTTGGCCTTTTTCTTTCATCTGATCGACAATAAGTTTCGCAATCTGGAACAAGTTGAGATTGAGACCGGGCTGCCGATCTTGGCATCAGTCGAACGACTCGAAAATGAGAGAATTCAAGGGGAAGCCTCGCTTGAGCCGGATACCATGAAGTGGGACTTAATTGGGGTTGAACGCAACCAAGATCGCCCACCCAGAGACAGCGAGAGTTTTCGCGTTCTGCGAGCGTCAATTTCCCTCCTTGGACCGTCAGAAATGCGGAAACTCACCCTGATTTCTTCCTCGATCCCCAACGAAGGAAAAACTTTGATCGCCGCGAATCTGGCGATTGCCTTCGCCGAGCAAGGCTTAAAGACGCTCATGGTTGATACCGATCTGCGCAAGCCATCAATCCATCGACTTTTTGGGAAGAGGGTCGACGACTCCCCGGGCTTGGCTGATCTTCTCGTTGGGAATGCGGACTTGGATCAAGTTTGCCAATCATCGGATCAGCATCCGAATCTAACACTTCTTTTGGCCGGCACGAAGGCCCCCAGCCCCGGTGCTCTTTTTCTTCATGATCAACTAGAGCATGTTTTCAGGCAGTTAAAAAATCAGTTTGACCAGATCATCGTCGACTCGGCCCCGCTCTTGCCGGTCCCTGACACCCGAATTTTGGCCCCGCTTGTCGACAACTTTTGTTTCGTGGTCCGAGCCGATTCAACGCCCATCAAAGCGGTCAAGCGAGCCCTTGATTTGCTGAATAAAGGAGGTCGAGCCCCCTCGGGGATCGTCTTGAACGACTATAACCCGAAGCGTCTTTTCAGCAGTGATAGTTATGGATACGGCTACTCGAAATATGGCTACCACGGCTATGGTTCTGACGAAAATGATTGAGAGCCTGGCCTAGCCGACAGTCTCGATTGAGGGTCCAGCCCCTCTGAGCTAGGGGGAGCCCCATGTCGCCATGAACGGTCGTCCCCGGAATCGGCCTATTTCTGATTGATCCGAATCCGCCGGTATTCCATTTGACCACGATCTCCTTCAAGCCCGATGGGGCCGCTGACTGGAAGCTTCATCGCCTCCTCCAGTACTTCGCCATTGCAGATACATCGGGCGATCTGCCCGGTCACTTCAATGACAATTTCATTCCAATCACCCGCCCGGTAAGACTTCAATTGCCGGTAAGGTCCAGCCACAAGGTAGTCCCGGCATTGCAACTGGGGACGCCTCACGAAGATTCCGCTGTCGGCATTGGCATTGGCACGGAATTCCAGTTTCAGGACAAAGTCGCGGCCAAATTCCCGGTGCGTCCAAAGTTGAGTGAAGCTTCTCCCCTCCGGAGGAGTTTGCACAATCAGGCGGCCTTCCTTCGCCAGATAACGCCCTTCGCTGCTGGTCACCTTGCCGTCGAAGCCCTCGGTCTTCTCGAGGGTCTTCTTGTCCCGGTATCCCCATCCGGTCAGGTCCGTTCCGTTGAAAAGAAGCTCGAACCCGTCCTCCAACTGAAAGTCATCCTTGGGTATCTCGACCAGATCCAGCGTTTCCAGCACTGGTCGCAGGGTCTTGGCCCACATCTCATACCCTTTGGCATTGGGATGCAGAAGGTCGGGAAACTCGTCCTTTTTCGCGTTTCCTTTTTCGTTGGCATACATCGCCCAGGTATCCACCAAGGTCACCTGCGGGTCACCTTTCACCGCCCCGGCATAGAGGGCATTGATTCGCCGGATGGCCTCCGCGGGGCGCCGCTTCGATTCGTCGCTGGGAAAAACGGTGCAAAGGATGATCGGGAGATCCTTGTTCGATTTTTTGAGTTCCCCGATGATGAGCTTGAGGTTGCCCGCGATCATCTCCGGGGTGTCGCCTTCCTCCAGATCATTCGTTCCCATCAACAGGACCACTCCCGAAGGCTTGAGAGCCAGGACGTCTTGCGGCATCCGATAGAGCATCCCCCGCGTGGTGTCTCCGCTGATCCCGCGATTGGCAACCTTGGTCTCACCAAAGGCTCCCTTGAAATCATCGCCCCATCCCTGGGTGATCGAATCACCCAGAAAGACCAAGGCCCCCTGCTTCTCCTCGACCTCCTCAGCCCAAGCCGTCCGCTTCTTCAGCCAGAGGTTCCGGAACCAATCATACTGGCGAATGCTTCCCTGCCCCGCCGTGGTTTTCTCGAGGGGCACCGCCAACCCGATGTCGCGAGCGTGGGCGGCCGGTAACGACAAGAGAGCGAACGCA
>JALQTQ010000199.1 GCA_023263995.1 Akkermansiaceae bacterium
GGGGTTGATGACCGCTTCCACCTTCCTGCGCTGCCGCCGCCCACGCTCCTGAGGACACGGAAGGGGTCGCGCTCTGGTAGTGAGGCCTCCTTTCCCCCCATCACCAGCCCTGCGCGGAAACGAGCCGCGCAGGGCTTTTTTCGCTCAGGCCGAGGGGTCGGCCAGGAGATCCCCCGAAAATCAGCTTTTGGCGCGTAATGACAATCTTTTGGCGCGTGAGGCCAATGACAGCACTGCCCTTTCGCCCCACAATCGTCCTGTTATGAAAAAAGATTACCTCTCGCTCCACTTGTCGCCGTCATTTTGCTGCCCTTTAGCGGTAACGGCGCAGTCACCGTAACTGTTCAGGAGGTTGGCTCCGATGTGGTGATCAACTACACCGGTAGCTGGGACAACTGGGTTTTGGCAAGGAACGTGAGCTGGTCATTTGAATCCTCGGTCGGCCCTTTTGGCATGCTCAACCGGCCCAATACCTATGCTCTTATGGAAGGTGGATTGACTAAGCAGAGTGGGCTATGGACTCAAACATATACCCCGGGCGCACAGGAGGATGGCGATTTTTTCGGGTGGGTTAGTGGCCAAACCACCGCCCAGGTCGGCTACACAGCAGGCGACCTCATCGAGGGTTCGATCACCTTCAGAGAGACCGACCTTGCCACGTTAGGATTCACGGCCGGAGACTCGGGATCCTTTTCAGGTAACGGAAACACGGTCAACTTCTCGGTTACCGGGCCCGGTGTTTCCGCCATTCCCGAGCCGTCCTCCCTGCTGGGGCTCGCCGGGTTGATGACCGCGTCGACCTTTCTGCGCCGCCGCCGCCCACGTTCCTGAGATGTTTTGGTCGTCTTTATGACAAAAATGTGACCCACAAAACGCCGATTGAGGGGGTGCGCGGAGTATGACTGCGGATCGATGAAGGTGTTGTTTTTCCTCCCTTGTTTTTCGGTTATGACGGGTTGGGCCTCCCTACAAAAGGAGGTGGTGGGGCAATACGGAACGGTCATGCACGCCAGCTATGCCTCGGCCCTGTTTGAAGCCAAAAAACTCGAGAAAGTGATTGGGGAATTTGTGGCCCGGCCAACCGAAGCGGGTCTCGAAGCGGCCAAAAAACAATGGATTTGCGCGCGGTTTCCCTATTCTCAGACCGAGGTGGCAAGATTTTACAACGGGCCTATTGATGACGAGGATGGATTCGAAGGATGGATCAATGCTTGGCCGATCGACGAAGCTTATCTGGACTATATCAGGGGAAAGCCGGATGCCGGGATGATCAATCAACCTGAACGGGTGAGGGGGGTGGATGAGGAGACCCTCTATGAACTGAATGAGCAAGGGGGTGAGGCTGATATTTGCACCGGCTACCACGCCATCGAATTTCTACTGTGGGGCCAGGATTTTTATCCGGACTCGCCCGGTCGACGGCCCCTGACGGATTACACCAACCATGAGTTTGCCCGGAGAAGGAAGGATGCCTTGCTGGCCTGTGCGCGTTTGTTGGTGACCCATCTCAGCACCTTGGAGGCCGAGTGGTCGCCAGGAAAATCGAATTATCGTCAAGAGTTCGAGTCCGAACCCGAGCGTGAAGCGTTGGGAAAAATCCTAACTGGAATGGCGATGCTGGCGGGCTTTGAATTGGCCAGTGAACGCTTGGCCGTGGCCTATGAAACTCAGAACCAAGAAGACGAGCATTCGTGTTTTTCCGATACCACCCACTTGGATCTCATTCACAATATCAAGGGCATCCGGAATGTCTGGTGGGGAGCCTTTGGCGAGGTGAAGGGGAAGGGCATGCGCGACCTTGCGCTTTCTCTTGATGAGGGCCTGGCGCACCGGATCACTGCGAAATTGGACCAGTGCCTCGCGAATGCCGGGGAGATTCCTGTTCCTTTTGATCAGGCAGTTTTGGGCGAAGATGACGCCCCCGGACGGAAAAAGATTCTCCGGTGTATCGAGTCGCTCGAAACCTTGAAAAAGGACCTGCTCGAGTTGGGCAAAACAGCCGATCTCGGCCTGAACTTGAACTAGGATGACTTTCCTTGATCCCATGAAACCGAGGACATTGATCATCATCGTCTCTCTCGCTTTAGCCCGTTGGGCCGCCGGTGAAGTCGGTGATGAACGACTGAGTGGCGGAGACACCACCGTTTTTGAAGAGAACAACAAGGCGTTCTCCAGGCCGCTGGCCAATATTCAAGCAACGACCCTCCGGCAGCATTCCATCGGGAATTCCTTTTTTAATCAAAACTGGATCGAGGGGCCGGCTTCCGCGACGGGAAGAGATGGACTCGGCCCCCTTTTCAATGCCCGTTCCTGCTCAGCTTGTCATCCCCATGATGGCAAGGGCAGTCCGCACACCCGGGGTGTGAACAAGCTGGGCATGGTCACGCGCATCAGCATCCCGGGAAGCGGGCCGCACGGTGAGCCGCTGGGCGATCCCACCTATGGGACCCAGTTGGCAGACTTCGCCTTGCCGTCGGGCCAGCCCGAAGCCAAGATCCGCCTGAACTTTACAAAGAAGCAGGTCTATTTTGCCGGGCGTCCTTTCGTTCTGTATCACCCCGAGCTGAAAGTTCGCGATTTGGCCTTTGGTCCGCTCCATGATGAAGTGCTTTTCAGCAACCGACTGGCGCCTGCGGTCTTCGGCATGGGTTTGATCAACGAGGTGGCGGATGAGACCCTACTCTCTTTTGCCGATCCCGAGGATCGCGACGGCGATGGAATCTCGGGCCGCCCCAACCTGGTCTGGGACCGGCAGGGAAGAAAAAAGAGAATCGGACGGTTTGGTTGGAAGGCTTCCCAGCCAACCCTCAAGCAGCAAATCGTCGATGCCTTCCAGAACGATATTGGGATCACAAGTTCGCTTTTCCCCCATGAAGCTATTCCGCCCACTCAAGTTCTCATGATAGAGGGGCTTGAAAAATCGAGCGGAGGGTCGCCCGAGGCCTCGGATCGGGTGGTGGATCGGGTGACCACCTATCTAGCGACCCTTGCCCCACCGGCCCGGAGGGGAGTCGAAAAGGACTCGGTGCAAAGAGGCGAGGAACTCTTCCATCGCATCCAGTGCGCGGCCTGTCACATCCCCGAAATGAAGACTCGGGCGCATGCGTCTCTTTCCGAACTCTCCGAGCAGATCATTCGGCCTTTCAGTGATTTCCTCCTTCACGACATGGGGCCGGGTCTTGCCGACGGGCGGCCTGACTTTGAGGCCAATGGTCAGGAATGGAGAACGCCTCCGCTCTGGGGAATCGGTCTGCAACATGTGGTGAGCCGACACAGCTTTTTCCTGCACGACGGTCGAGCTCGCAACGTCATCGAAGCCATTTTATGGCATGGTGGCGAGGGACAAAAATCGCGTGACCTTTTTGTCGCTCTTCCGCAGAAAGAGAAAGAAGCTCTCTTTGATTTTCTCAATAGCCTTTAAGTATCAAAAATGTCACTAAGGCATGAAAGCGTGACAATCTTGTTTCGATTTGGGAGAGGCGGAGAAAGCGTAAAAGGATAGTAATTTCACTGACAGTATTTGCAAGCTGTCGTTCAACGTGATTACTAAGATGAAGAAAAAACCGCTCTGTTCAAGTGCCCCGTTTTCCCTTGGGTTGCTGATTTTACAAGTTCCGCTACTTTCCGCGGACCCCGTCAAAGGACTGAGAGAGAACCATGCCTCGGTTATTGATCCTTCCAGCCAGTCATTTCTTTCGGATCTCCAAAAGCTCAAGCGAATTGGTGAGAATCGCGCCACCATTGCCGAGGCCTCGGTGGCTGATGAAACCGAGGAACTGATCGATGGTGTCAGTGGTGACACCGATTTCGCTTACGTGGCCCGCCTCAAGGCGATTGCCACTGTGGGTGAGTTTGACCCCGTGACCGGGCAGACCCTGACTGGATATCCCGATGGAAATGCGGCTTGGTTGGTGGACCATGAAACCGTCCGTTTTGCCTATCAGTCCGAGTCCTACGCCACCATGTCTTCGGAGACCTATCCCTGGGTGATGAAAAACGGAGCGAGTTTCACCGGGTCCCATATCCATACCATTGATTACGATCGCGAGAGTTTTGCCAACTTCCTTTCGAATGATGAGCCGGCTTCTACGATGTTCAAACGATCCGGTAAGCTTTTTCATACCGTCTATAATGTTTTTGGGGACGAGGTGGTGAGTCGTGCCGAAGGAGGGCGTTGGGGAAACCAAACCCTGCCGGACGGGACGGAGGTCGATTATCATCCGGACATGCGTCTCTCGCAGGCCGACTTCTTTTTTCAATCATTCTGCGGTGCGCATTTCGAGAAAGCTCACCGTTTTTCGCTTCCCGCCGAGATTGGCGGCCCGGGATGCGGGTTTGAGGATGATGTTTGGCTCAATGCTGAGGAGTGGAAAATCTCTAGTATGTATCAGGGTGGGGACGATTCGGTGATTCTTGATCCCAATGAGACCATGGGGTTGGCTTCTTTGGCGGTCGATGTGCGAAACGGGATTGCCTACACTGTTCCCGCTCTTGGGCAGACTGGGTATGAGAAGCTTCTTCCGATCAATCCTGGTTGCACCGGTTATGTGATGATCGTCTGTGCGGGTTACAACCACGACGAAGAACCTGCGCCCTTGAAGATCTATGTGGGTCGGAAGGGATACGGTGCGGACGGAAAGGTTTTGAACATCCTTGACCCCGCCATTCCGGCGCGGGACCGCTTCTTGGCGCGCAATGGTCTTCTTTACGGCAAGATCTACGGGTTGGCGGTGGCCGATGAGGACTACTCCGCCCTAGGAATCGATGAGCCCGATCCAACTCAGAAAATGATGGATCAATATCTCAAGGATCCTGAGGCTGCAGAGACCTTCGAGGCTCGTTTTTACCCGACCTCCTATCGATGGAGTGGTTGGGGAACCGAGAATGCCAAGGCGGTGAAAGATACCGAGATGTTTCTCTGGGCGACCGAGAGTCCGGCACCCGGTTACACCTATTTCAATGGGGACACCAAGACTGAGCATCCGGCAGCTGATCCTGACGTTTCCAAGTTCCGTTACATTCAGAACATGACCCACGAGGGGGCGATGCTTGCTTTTGACTTCACCAATCTAATGGCCGAGATCACCGCCACCCCGGACCTTCCGAGATACCTTTCCACGAGCGTGCGGCGAATCGTGCCGGCCATTGACGGGGCCCTCACCTTGGAAGTTGGAGACAAGGGGATCAAGCCGAATGGTGAGACCCATGCCACTGATCGGAGCGGGTCCCGTAAGACCACGCAGCCTGATGGCCTGCAGTGGATCAAAACGGCGGATGCCGATGTCCTCATCGTCGATGAGGACTCGGGCAACTCGCAGGGCGAGCGAAAATTTGCGCTCGTCCTCGATCCCGAGACTCTCGAATTGGCCATTGATCAGACCGGTTATTTTTTGGCTTCGGCGGGTGGGTCGGCGAACCCGCGGGCTCATGCCGGAGCGGCGGCCTATCCGGGAACATTCTCGCGGGCGACCTCGGCCGAGTTTTCGGGGTCCTGGAATGTCACTGCGCTGGTGGCCCGAAAGGAAGATGGCGGTTTTTATTCCCCGCTGGAGTTGGCGGGTCCGCTTGAGCAGTTCGTCAACCAATCGGTGAAGCTTGCTGATTCCACTCTCGTTGGCGTGGTCCAGATGCGGGGTGAATCGGGTGGTTCGGTGGCTGCTTTCCGTGATGATAACGGCGGGCAGGCTTTTGCCTACCAACTGGCCATTCCTTACCCGGGGCTCGCGGAGGCTCATCTCTCGAAAATTGATCCGGAGAACGAGACCTTTTCCGCTGATGTCAAAGGTGCCAAAGAAATTGGCGAGGTGACCGCGCTCATCCCCGAGGCCTCGGTGGCCAATCAACCCAGTGAATTTGTGGACGGTCAAAGTGGCGACACCGACTTTCCCTTCCTCTCGGCGATCAAGCCGATCGCCACGGTGGGTGAATACGACCCCGTTTCAGGTCATCCGCTGACCGGTTGGCCCGACGGAAACGCGGCCTGGTTGGTGGACAAGGACACGGTGCGATTTACCTACCAGTCCGAGTCATACGCCACCATGTCGACCGAGACCTATCCTTGGGTCATGAAGAACGGAGCCACTTTCACCGGTTCCCACATTCATACCATCGACTATGATCGGGCGAAGTTTGCCGACTTCCTCGGCCACGACGGTCCCGCGGCGGAAATGTTAAAAACCTCCGGCAAGCTCTTTCACACAGTCTACAACGTCTTTGGTGATGTCGTGGTCAGTCGTGAGGAGGGCGGGCGCTGGGGCAACCAGACACTGCCCAGCGGAGAGGAAGTTTCCTACGGTCCGGATTACCTCTTAAAAGACTCCGACTTCTTCTTTCAGTCCTTCTGCGGATCTCATTTCGAGAAGGCGAACCGGTATGGCGATGGTATTGGTTTTGCCGATGATACGTGGCTTAATGCCGAGGAATGGAAGATTACCACGATGTTCTCCGACACCGAGGTCGAGCCCAATGACACCATGGGCCTTGCCTCGTTGGTAGTGGATGTCAAAAACGGGGTGGCTTACACCGCGCCGGCCCTTGGTCAGACCGGTTACGAGAAGTTGCTCCCGGTCAATCCTGGATCGCCCGACTACGTCGTCATCGTTTGTT
>JALQTQ010000019.1:0-13496 GCA_023263995.1 Akkermansiaceae bacterium
GGTGAAGATCATGAACGAGGTGGTGGAACAGCTCAAAGGAACGAGACACGCCGGGAATGCGGCGCACAAACTTCAGCAGCTCAAAGACTAGTGTCGGGGATTTGGTCAATCCCGGTTCGCGCGAGGACGGTGGCACCACTGGCTTCCTTGGCCATGGCTTCCCTGGCCGGAGCCTGCTGGGCAACATCGTGGGAATGGGGGCTTTTCTTTCTCGCAGTGGGCCTCTTGGCGGCGCGGGTGAGCTGGCGGTGGTGGTTGGCGGTGATCGGACTGGCGGCCGCAGTCGCCTGGCGGAGTCAGACCCTGCAGGAACCAGTCGAAGCCAGTCTCGCGGTGCCCCGGAGTGAACGGGTCGAGGGCGTCCTCGAAGTGGGCCGCAAGGCTGGCGGGGATGGGCGATTCGGCTTCTTGCTTGAGGGGGAGAAAAAATGTCGCGTCATTGTGATGAAGGCTGGCGATCTGCGGCCGGGCGAGATGCGTCGGGTGAGCGGCCGCTTTTTCGTGCCGGGTCCCGAGCGGAATCCCGGCGTTTTCCCTCGGTTGGAGCAATGGCGGCGGCAGGGCGTGTCCGGTGGATTGCTGGTCGAAAAAAGCGCATTATTTTCGGTGAGCTCATGGGCTGCCCCTCTGCGGTGGGCGGAGGACTTGCGCGAGGGCTTGTCGGCAGCGATCACGCGCGGCCTGTCGGATGATTCACCCGGGAGGCAGGTGATCCGGGCCATGGTCTTGGGGGAGAAGCCTCCTCGACGGTCGGAGGTCAGCCGGGCCTTTCGCGAGAGCGGGGCGATGCATGTGTTTGCGGTCAGTGGTCTCCATGTGACCTTGGTGGGCGTGGTGTGTTGGTTGTTCTTGCGGCCCTTCCCGGTCCAGCGCCGTACCGGTCTTTTGGTGGTGATGCTGGTGATGGTCGGGTATGCCCTTGTGACCGGTCTCCGGCCGCCGGCCGTCCGGGCCACCGTGATGGCGGGGTGTTTTTTTGGAGCCTTTTTCGTACGACGGCGGCCTTCTCTCTTCAATGCCTTGGCTTTTAGTGTGGTTTTGGTGGTGGGTTGGCGTCCCGCTCAGGTCTTCGATCCCGGCTTCCAGCTTTCCTACGGAGTTCTCCTGGCGATCGGGCTCGGGGTCGGGCTGGCCTTGCGCTTGACCGGACGGGTGGCCGAACTGGATTCCTTTTTTCCTTCCCGCCTCTTGAGTGACGGTCAGCGTCGGGTCTGGGCCGCCCGCACTTATTTTGCAAACCTCGGAGCCAGTTCACTGGCGGCCTGGTTGGGTTCGGTCCCCATGATGATCTGGCATTTTGGAGTGGTCACTCCGGTGGCGGTGTTCACCAGCTTGTTGTTGATTCCGGCCACGATGGCAATTCTATCCTTGGCGTTTCTGGCCGCCCTTTGCGGGCTGATCCACCCCTCGGTGGGGATGGTTCTCAATCGAGCCAATGAAGGGCTGGCGGAGGCCTCGTATGAGGTTGCCAAAGGATTCGCGGGCGTGCCTTTCGGGCATTGGCAGACCCGGACGATGGTTCCCGGAGATTGGGTTTTCTTCGATACCGACGATGGTGGGGCGGCTTCTTTTTTGCGGGCGGGTCAGGGGGTGATGATGGAGACCGGGAGTGCTTTGTTTTATGAGCGCGAGCTGCGCACGATCCTGGAGCATTGGAAGGTGGCCCCGGAGGTGGCCTTGGTCACCCATCCTGATGGAGACCATGCCGGAGGACTGCCCGGGCTGCTCGAAAGCGGGGGGCTGAAAAACGTGGTGTTGCCAGTTCGGGAGGCTTTGAGCCCAACTTATCGGGAGTTTCTTTCGAACCACAGGGGCAAGGGATGTGAGGTGTCCTTCGGTCGTCCGGGCGTGGGGTATGACTTGCCGGATGGGGTCAGGGTGGAAATCCTGCGCGAAGGTGAAGAGGGAGCGGGTGGGATTGCGGATAATCGGATGATGGTCATGAAGGTGCATTGGCGGGGATGGAAAATTCTCGTCACCGGGGATCTGGGGATGCGGGGTGAACTCGATTTGTTGTCCCAAGAAGCCGATTTGTCAGCTGACGTGGTATGGATGGGGCGGCACGCTTGGGGGGTCTCGGGGCAGCACCAGTTTCTGGCGGCCACGGGCGCGCGCGCGGTCATCGTCAGTGCCTCGGCCGTGACCCGGGGGGAACGAGCTCCGGAGCACTGGCTGAATGATCTCGAGCAGGAGGGATACCGAGTCTTCCACCAAGCCGAGACCGGTGCGGTGATCATGGAGCTTACGGAGAGCGAGCTCAGCATTTCATCGTATTTGCAGCCGGAAAACAGGTTCCTGCTTCAGCGGTAGAGCCGGGTGACTCGTGGGGTGATCTGGGTCAGGATTTCCCATGGGATGGTGCCGGCCTTCCGGGCGAGGTCGGTGACAAGAAGGCGGGGGCCGAAGAGTTCTGCCTCATCGCCGGACTGACAGTGGGGGAGATCGGTGACATCGACAATGATCTGATCCATGGTGACGCGTCCGAGAAGCGGGCAGAGGGCTCCATTAATCAAAACCTGGGTGTTTTTGCCGGAAAGGGCCCGCGGATAACCGTCGCCATATCCCAAGCCGAGCACCGCGGTCGTGGTATCACGTTCCAAGAGGGTGCGCCCGTAGGAAACCCCGTGACCTTTGGGCAGGCGATTGACAATGGAAACGCGGGACTTGAGCGTCATCACCGGAGTGAGGAGGTCCTGGTGGCACGGGAGGGGGGAAATCCCGTAGAGGAGGAGTCCGGGGCGAACCAGATTGGCGGTGCGGCTTTGAAAGTCGAGAAGGCCCGCCGAGTTGCTCAGGTGAACTTGGAAGTTGTCGGGCAGGCCGGGAAGCTTTTCGACGAGAGTGTCGAAGAGCTCGAATTGCTGTCGGGTGAAGTTCGGGTCTTCGTCGGCCACCGGGAGGTGGGAACCGATACCGGTGAGTTGGATTCCGGGGGCGGCCGCGATTTTTTGCAGGGCCGCGCCCAGTTGGTCGGGGAGAAAGCCGCCACGGCCCATTCCGGTATCGAGGGCGAGGTGAGCTTGGATCGGCTTGTTTCGACCGAGGGAGTTGAAGTGCTCGATTTCGTCGAAGGAGCAGAGACAGGGGGTCCATCCGCGGGCCGCGATTTCTTCGCGTTCGGCCGGCAGGGTCGCTCCGAGGATGTAGGGGCGAGTGGCAATGCCGGCCTCGAAGAGCCGTCGGGCCTCCCCGGCATTGGCCACGCCGAGGTAGGGAAGGTTTTCAGATTCAAGCGCGCGGGCCACCTCGACCAGACCGTGGCCGTAGGCCCCGCCCTTGATCACGGCCATCACGTCTTTGCCGGATCGCTCACGGGCGATGCGGAGGTTGTGCCGAAGGGCCGAGAGATCGATCTCGGCCCAGGCTCTGGGAGGGGATTCGGTCACAGCAGGGAAGCGAGCGCCTTAAAAATGCTTTCGCAGAAGCGCAAGGCTTTTGGGGACTGCAGTCATGGGGTCTTCTTTTCCCTCGAATTCGAGCGAGACGTATCCTTGGTAATTGGCTTTCTGCATGATCGCGGCAATCCGGGCGTAGTCGAGGTCGAGGGTATACCAGCGTCCTTCGCCATAGTAGGTCTTGGCCTGAAGGAGAACGGTATGGGGGGCGAGTTGTTCGAGTCGGGCGTAGGGGTCCTCGAGGAAGTTTCCGGTATCGAGGGTGACTTGAAGCCACGGGGAATCGACGGCATTGACGATCTTCATCACACCTTCCGGAGTGAGGCCGAGGCCCCAGTGGTTTTCGAGGCCGAGGACGACCCCGCATTTTTCGGCTGCGGGAACCAATTGTTTCATGGCCTCGATGACCCAGGCGAAACCTTCCTCTTCGGTGTGGCCATCGAGGACGGGTTCAATTCCCCGGTTGGCCATCAGGGCGTCGAAGTTTTTGCTGGTGCCCCAGCGGCCGGTGTTGATGCGCAGGGTGGGGATGCCCAGGGCGTAGGCCTGCTCGATGTAGCAGATCGTTTGTTCGACATTGCGGCGTCGCACCAGCCAGTCGGGATCGACAAAGTCCTGGTGGGTGGAAAAGCCGATGAGGTCGACCCCGGCCATGAAGGCTCGGCGTTTGATTTTTTGGAGGGCGGCCGGGGAGAAGTCCTCGATTTGCATCTGGAGGATCTCCACTCCGTCAAAACCCATCTTGGCAGCGAGGTCGATGCACTTTCCGACATCACGGAGGTCATCGCGTCGGAAGCCCCAAAAACTGTAGGTGGAAACCCCGATGGGGGTGCGGCGGGGAGTGTTTTGGGCAAAGCCGGTGAGGCATCCGGCCGAGGCCAAGGCGAGCGAGGAGAGAATGGAACGACGTTTCGGTGTGGTCATGACGCGACGCTACCTCATCGCACCGTCCTTGTTGAGGAGATATTCGACCGGGCCCTTGCCCTGCGGACCCGGTCGGGTTCGGCCATCATGTGACGGGGAGGATCGTTTTACCTTCGTTCTCGATCGCGAAGAGGAGAACCCAGCCATTGGTGATGAGCTTGCGGACCTCGGGGTGGTTGTCGAGAAGGGCGATGAGGCTTTCGCGTGGGGCTTCGACCATCACATGGAGGCGGAGGGGTTCGTGGATCCACCTTTCGCCATCGTGGACCGACTGCATCGGGAGGCCGGTTTGCAGGTCGCCGACGTTGCCCTGGCAGACCCCGAGGGTCCCAGTGACGTTGTGGGTGACCTTGTTCCCGCTGCCAAAGACCTCGTTGTTCACGGTGGAGGCGTAGTATTGCAGGTTGATCCAGCTGCCCACCACCATGGGGGCGGTGAGGATGAGTTCGAGGGTGGCCTCGCCCTCGTCCTGGGCGTGGTGGTAGTCGTGCAGGAAGACCCGTCCGCCGAGGCGGGCGTCCTTGGTCCGTTGGCGCGGAGCTGCGATGAAGGCGGCATTGCCGGCCAGTCCCCATTCGGGGCGGACTTCGGCCCAGTCGCGGGCCTTGGTGCGGACCTTCCGATCGAGCTCGGGGGCATCGGGGCTCAGGCCGAGCGAGGTGGCGCGCTCGCAGCGGGCCTTCTTGCCGGCGGCCGCGAGCGATGCCTCGAGGGATTCCAGGTCGGCGTGGTGACTGGTCGGGACGGCCTCCTTGTTGTAGATCGTGACGTCGTCGGTCGTGGTGTTGTGGAGTCCGGCGAGGAAGTGGGTGTCGTCCGGGATCTCGATGCCCTTTTCCGCGAGGGCGCCGCGTACCTCCGGGTCGTTCAGGATGGCGGCGGCCACCCGGGCGTTGGCGTGTCCGGCGTGTCCCCCGCAGGCCCCGCAATCGAGACCGGCCCCGTAAGGGTTGTTGGTGGTCTCGCTGCCGTGTCCGCAGATCAGGACGAGGCGGGCGAAGTTTTTCTTGAGCCCCATATGGGTGAGGGCGCCGGTGCCGAGGGCGATGCGGTCGGCCAGGGAGATCCCGCTGCCGTCCTTGCCGGGAGCGAGGGTGGGTTCGTGGTGGTGGTGCTGGCAGGATGAGGGCGAGCCTTTGGCAAAGGTCGACTTCAAGAGCTTGGGCCCCGAGAGGACACCGGCGGTTTCCACGAACGAGAAGCAGGAGATGGCCGAGGTCTTGAAGGAATTCCACGAGTGCCGGAGCCGCTTGCCGAGGCGTTGTCTTTTCCAGGCATCGTCGATGGCGGACTCGTCGGCTCCGGCGGGAATCTCACGGATCTGGTAGGCCGGATTGAGGAGGACGGGGCACTGGGTGTTGCCCTTCCGTTCGCCGAAGGGGAGGTATTCGATGGCCATGCCGAAGAACCCGGCAAAGCCCATCGTCTGGATGTCCGGGTTGGCCGATTCGAGACCGCGCCGGAAGACTTCCGAGCGCACATCGATGCAGAAGACGGCCTGGGCGGCGGGGCGGGAAGAGGATGCGGCAGGGCTGGCCGTGAGCTTGCCGAAGAGCTGGCGCTGCCAGGCGTTTTCGTGGGCCAGCTGCCAGAGGAAGCGGATCAGGACGGCACGGGAGGGGGCGGATTCGCTGGCGGGTTCGGGACTCCAGAATTCGCGCAGCGAGGGGCTTTCGAACTGGGCCAGGAGGGCGGTTTCGTAGGCCAAGCGGATGGCGAGGAGCTGGAGGAGGGAGTCGTCTTCACCGCCGGCCATTTCCTTCTCACGGACCAGGTATTGCACGTGCCCGGCCCATCCGCGGATGCTCATGAGCTGGCGGTGGAGGAAATCGACAGCCGCTTCCTCGTTCTCGATCTTGAGGGTGGCGAGGGCAGTGGCGATCGCTTCGCCGGCGGATTCGGGGAGGTTCCGCACGTGCTGGCGGAAGCCGCGGAGGCCCTGGAATTCCGGTTTGGCGTCGAGCATGGCTGTTTCGCGCCAGGCCGTGTAGAGCGGTTGGTCGGCCCACGGTTGTTTCCAGGCGGATTGCCCGCAGTCGTAGTAGCTCGCGCAGAATTGCGAAATGACCTCGATGATTTCCGAGTTCCACTTGCTGCCCGAGGAACGGTCGAGGGCGTCCGCAATGGTCAGGATGTCGATGTCGCGGAATTCCTCCTCGCATTGGTCGAGGGCCCCGACAAGGTCGCCCGGGGTGAGGGTGACGGCCAGCGCCGACCAAACCGGAGGCAGTGACTTCCGGGCATGGGCGAGGGCCGCAGCGAGATCTTCGGAGTGGATCTCGGCCGACTGATACTTCTCGGCGTAGAAGGCGAGGGGCATCTGCATCCCTCCCGGGGCGATCTTGCGGATGAGATGGCAGGCCTCCACGAAGGAGCTGTCGGAGAGGCCGAGGAAGGGATTGACGGCCACGAAGTTTTGTAGGGGCCAGAGCGGCGCGATGCGGCGGCAGGCGGCGCGGGCCACGGTGAGGGCATCGGGTGCGGAGGCGGTGGTGGCGGATGTCGTTTCAGTGGTGGTCATGAGTCGGAAATTGGATGAGGGTTTGAAGTTTGGACGAGGGTTCAGGAGTGGCTTTTTTTGAAGACGGCCAGGGTGAGCCGGTTGAAGATGGTGCTGAGGTAGAATCCGTGCGAGGCATGGACGTAGAGCTTGCGACCCCACGGGCGGGTCGACCAATGCGGGAGTTGGGACTGCATCACCAGGATTCCCATGAAGGCCAGGCCGACGAGCCCCATCACCACGAACTCGGCGGCGGAGCGATCCGGATGGTGAACCGCCACGGTGTCGGCCAGAAGAGCCTCGAACGAGGTGTGCAGGCCAAAGTAGGCCGCGGCGGTGGTGGCGGTGATGAGGATCCCCCAGGTCACCAGGGAGGCCCGGTGCGAGGACGACCAGAGATTCCATAGGAAGTGGGCCAAGGCCATGATGAAGATCGACCCAAGCAGAAGCAGGCCGGCATTTCCCGAAGCGTGGTATCCGAAGAGGGAGCCGATGGCCACGGTCAGGCCCACCGAGGCGAGCAAGGTCGAGAGAATCACGAAGGGATGGGCCGAAGGACGGCCCGAGGGAGTCCAGGCCGAGCGGCTGATGGCCACGATGCTGCCAGAGGAAAGGAAGGCGTGGGCCTTGTAAAGCGAGTGGGCCACCAGGTGGAGGATGGCGAGGGCAAAGGCCCCGAGACCGCACTGCAGCATCATGAAGCCCATCTGGGCGATGGTGGAATAGGCCAGGGAGCGCTTGATGCTGGTCTGGGTCAGCATGATGACCGAGGCGAAGAGGGCGGTGAAGGCCCCGATGAGGGCGAGGGCATTCAGGGAGGCTGGCGAGATCGTGATGAGCGGGCTGAAGCGGACGACGAGGAAGCCGCCGGCGTTCACGATCCCGGCGTGCATGAGGGCAGAGACCGGCGTGGGGGCCTCCATGGTGTCGGGCAGCCAACTGTGGAAGGGAAACTGG
The DNA here is from genome assembly GCA_023263995.1 of Akkermansiaceae bacterium. Classification (GTDB taxonomy): domain Bacteria; phylum Verrucomicrobiota; class Verrucomicrobiia; order Verrucomicrobiales; family Akkermansiaceae; genus SW10. The sequence continues at coordinate 7,777 of JALQTQ010000019.1, forward strand.
GCCGACTTCAGGAGGGCTCCGATCACGAGGAGAAAGGCGCTGAGGGCGAGAGCGGTCGGGTGGTTGGCCTGGGCCCGGGCGATTTCCGTGTCGGTGAAGATCTTTGAGAACTCCCAGGTGCCGAAGCAGTTCCAGCAGGCCACGAGGGCGCCGAGCAGGGCGGCGTCACCCATCCGGCTGATGAGGAATTTCTTGCGGGCTGAGAGCAGGGCGGCGGGGCGCTCCCGGTAAAAGGTCAGCAGCTGGTGCAGGCTCAGGCTGGTGGCCATCCAAGCCAGGGTGAACATGAGGAAATTCCCGGAGATCGTCAGGATGAGGACCGACCCGATGGTCAGACACATCCAGCGGATGAAGCGGCCCTGTGCGGGATCCCCGGCCAGGTAGTTGCCCGAAAAGCGGAGGACGATCGCTCCCAGGAAGGAGACGAGGAGAAGCATCACTGCGGAGAGGGGATCGAAGAGAACATCGACCCGGAACGGCCACTTGAGTGCGAATCCGACCTCGACGGGTCCGGAAACCGCCAGGCCGATGGTGGCGAGGATGGCGAGGCCGAAGGAAAGGAAGGCGGCGATCCCGGCCCGGCGGGCGAAGCTCCGACCGACCGGATTCGAGAATCGGTCGGGGACCAGGCCAAAGGCCAGGATCAGGAGGGGACCGGCAAGGACGAGCGCGGGTTGGATGAGCGCGATGGCGGTGACAATCATGGTGGAGTTCATGGACCGAGGGGAGATTAAGCCCAAAACAGTAATTCTATCCAATAGATCCTATTTATAAAAACCTTCTTAAAAGGTGAATAATTGATGGTTCGTTGGATCGGGTGTTTTTCTGCTGGCCCCGTCCGGGGTAGCAGGGTTTGATTTCTCCCTGATGAAGAGATCTTTTGTGTCGATGTTGATGCTTGGGGCCTTAGCGCTTTCGGGGTGCGGTGAGAAAGAGGGCGGGAAGGCCAAATTCGCCCTGGTGACCACCGGGGTGGCCTCCTTTTGGGATATTTGCAAAAAGGGAGGGGAGGATGCGGCCGCGGCTCTTGGCGTTGAGGTCGAGGTGCTCATGCCCTCGTCGGGCGATGACCAGAAGTCGAAGCTCGAGGACCTCCTCGCAAAGGGGGTGGATGGCATCGCGGTGGCGGCCATTGATCCGGTCAACCAAGCGGGCTTGTTCGACGAGGTCGCTGAGAATGCCATTTTGATCACGATGGATACTGACGCGCCCGCTTCGAAGCGGAAGGTCTACGTCGGCATGGACAATTACGAAGCTGGCTGGATGTGCGGTGAACTGGTGAAAGAGGCTCTTCCCGATGGCGGTGAGGTGGCCCTCTTCATCGGGCGCCTTGAGCAGGACAATGCCAAGCGCCGCCGACAGGGGGTGATTGATTGCCTTCTCGGTCGGGACAAGGATGCCTCGCGCTATGATGCTCCGGGGCAGCCTCAGGTTGGTCCGAAATACACCGTGCTGGCCACCATCACGGATCAGTTTGACCGGGCGAAGGGAAAAGCCAACGTGGAGGACATGCTGACCAAGCACGAGGGAATCGACGCCCTGGTGGGGCTTTTCGCCTACAATCCGCCGCTCATTCTGGAGGCGCTGAAACAGGCCAATCGTTTGGGAGAGGTCAAGGTCGTGGGCTTTGATGAGGACGATGTCACCCTGCAGGGAATCGAAGAGGGGACGGTATACGGGACCGTGGTCCAGGACCCTTACGAGTACGGTAATCGCTCGATTCGGATCCTCCATGCCCTTTCGCAGGGGGACAAGTCGGTCATCCCGGAAGGCGGGTTCATCAACATCGAAGCCCGCCAGATCCGTCGGGACAACGTGGCGGCCTTCCGGGGGGATTTGAATTCCAAGCTTGGCAAGTGATGGGCAGGCCGCTCCTGGAGGTCCGGAAAGTAACAAAGCGGTTTCCGGGAGTGGTGGCGCTTTCCGGGGTGGATCTTGAAGTGGGGCCGGGCGAGGTGGTGGCCTTGATCGGGGAGAACGGGGCGGGCAAGAGCACCCTGATGAAGGTTTTGGCCGGGGTGCAGGCGGCCGATGAAGGGGAGTTGTGGGTGGAGGGGAAACAGGTCAGCTTCTCCGGGGTTCAGGAGGCTCAGAAGGCCGGGATTGCCCTGATCCACCAGGAGCTCAATCTGGCGGAGAACTTGTCCGTGGCAGCCAACCTGTTTCTGGGTCGCGAGCCAGCGAGGTTTGGTTGGATCGACCAGGGGGGGATCGTGCGGGAGGCGGAGAGACTGCTGGGAATGGTGGGGCTCGAAGTGTCGCCGCATGCCTTGTTGGGCGACTTGACCCTGGGCAAACAGCAGTTGGTGGAGATTGCCAAGGCGCTCTCGACCGAAGCCAAGGTGATCATCATGGATGAGCCGACATCGAGCCTTTCGCTCAGTGAATCGGAGCGGCTTTTTGAGGTCATCCGTGACCTGCGGGCAAAGGGAGTGAGTGTGATTTACATTTCTCATCGACTCGGCGAGGTGAAGGCACTGGCCGACCGGGTGGTGGTCTTCCGGGACGGGGAAAATGCCGGGATGTTGGAGCGGGACGAGATCGATCACGACGTCATGGTGCGGATGATGGTGGGGCGGGAGGTGTCGCAGTTTTATCAAAGGACGGAGCATCAGCTCGGGGAGGTGGCACTTGCCGTGAGGGGCTTGCGGACGGTTGATCATCCCGCGCATCCGCTCGATTTCGAGATCCGGGCGGGGGAGGTGGTGGGGGTGGCCGGCTTGGTCGGGGCGGGCCGGAGTGAGATGCTGGCAGCCTTGTTCGGGGCGAAGCCAGCCCTGGCCGGTGAGGTTTTTGTGGGTGGCCGGGGAGGCCTGCCGGGGTCGCCCCGGGAGGCGCTTGAGCGCGGCCTGACCCTGGTGCCCGAGGACCGGAAAGGGCAGGGGCTCATCCTGGAGATGACGGTGAAGGAGAACATGAGCCTGGCCTCGCTGCGGAGGGACGCGAAGGGGCCGTTCCTGAATCGTCGAAGGGAGGAGGAAATCACGGCGGAAATGACGGCGGCTCTCAGCGTCAAGACCCCCGGACCGTGGCAGCAGGCTCGATTTCTTTCGGGTGGAAATCAGCAGAAGATCGTGCTCGCGAAGTGGTTGGCCTTGAAGCCCCGGGTGCTTTTGCTCGACGAACCGACGAGGGGGATCGATATCGGGGCCAAGGAGGAGATTTACCTCCTGATGGAGAAGTTTGCGCGGGAGGGGATGGCGGTCCTGTTTGTCTCGAGTGAGATGGAGGAGATCATGGGGATGGCGGATCGCGCCCTGGTGATGCACGAGGGCCGGATCACCGGGGAATTGGATCGTCGGGAATTCAGTGAGGAGGCCATCATGGGCCTGGCAACCGGCGGAAAACTCAGCAAAGCAGTCTAAGATGAAAAAAATCAAAGGGATCCTCATCACCCTGATCCTGGTGTATGTGGCCACGGCCCTGTTGGGGGAGAATTTTCTGGGAGGATACAATCAGGGGAAGTTGCTCGAGCGGACCGGGCTTTACGGCCTGCTGGGGATCGGGGTGGCTTTTGTCATCATCGGGGGCGGAATTGATCTCTCCATCGGCTCGGTGGTCTGCCTGGTCGGGTGCGGGGTGCCATGGCTGGTGATGAGGCAGGGGTGGTCGCCGACGAGCGCGGTGGCCATGGCGATGCTCGTTTCCCTTGGGATCGGGTTGTGGCACGGCTTGTTGATCACCAAGCTCAGGCTGCAGCCTTTCGTGGTCACGTTGTGCGGCTTGTTGATCTATCGGGGAGCCACCCGAGGGATGGCGGAGGACCAGTCGCAGGGATTCGGAGGCGAGCATGAGGGCTTTCGGGCCTTGGGAACGGAGGCCATTGCCGTGACCGACAAGTTCGGGATTCCCTTTCCCTTCGTCATCATGGTGGGGGTCGCGGTGGTGGCCTGGATCTTTTTGAACAAGACGATCTGGGGACGGTATCTTTTCGCGCTGGGCAACAACGAGGAAGCGGCCCGCCTGAGCGGGATCGATACCGATCGGATGGTGATTCTGTCCTATGTCGTTTGCTCGATGTTGGCTGCTCTTGGGGGATTGCTCTTCATCCTCAACGGCAACTCGGCGCAACCGAGCGATTTCGGGAACTTTTACGAACTCTACGCCATTGCGGCGGCGGTGCTCGGAGGGTGTAGCCTGCGCGGGGGTGAGGGAACGGTGGTCGGGGTGGTGATCGGGACCGCCGTGATGCAGTTGCTGAAGAACATGATCAACCTGGTCGACTGGCTGAAGTCCCACATGGAATTCCTGATCGTGGGAGTGGTCCTGCTGGTCGCGGTGATGGCCGATGAGGTCTTGAAGAGGCGGGTGGCAAAGCGGAGGTGAGGCGGCCGGGCCGGGATGAATTCATCGGCGACGCTGGAAAAGAAGCAAAAGTGGCGAGAGTCATCAGGGCGCAAACTGAGGGCTCGGGAGTGCCGTAGCCGTCTGCGTTGGGTTCGAATTCAAATTCAAAGTATTCAAGTCGCTTGGTTGCCTGCCCAACTGTCACCTAGGAATCACCCCATGATCCTTCGAAATCAAGAATCCCATCATCACTGTCCACACTTGCGATTGGACTTCGGTCCCTGTCGGGAAAAAACGTCCGAAAGTTCACTCCCTTATTTGGAGCCGCTCCATCCCTCACGAAGGGAGTGTTGAGCAAGCCGTCTTCGAAGTCCTCGAGGAAGATGATGCCTCCTTGAATTCCCTGATAGAAAAGGCTGTCGAGAGCAATGCGGTAGGGAGTGGGCTCCCACATGCGAAAAGTCGCTCCGCTCACGAACGCAAGCGATCCAGCAGCGGCGAAACCAAGAGGGATAAAACGGGAAGTGAAAAAACATTTCATCCCATCGCAGGTTAGCAGCCTGTTGAAAATGAGCGATTTGAATCTCCGCGTCAGCGATTCGGGCTCTCACCTAGTTGAACTGGGCGACCGGAAGTCTTGTCAAAACCCTCCTCACGCCAGGGTTGGTTTTATCACATGCCCGTGAACATCGATGAGCCGATAATGGCGGCCCTGAAATTGATCGGTGAGCTTCTCGTGATCGAGGCCGAGGAGGTGCAAGGGGGTGGCTTGGGAGTCGTGGACGTGGACCTGCTCCTCGACGACAGCTGACAGACCGGCGATTCAGCAACCAACGAGCAAACCGCTGCCAAGAAACCTTGGCAAGGTGGACAGGGAAGCTACCGTCTTACACGATGAAGTTCGTGCGAAAGGCTCCCTATTTCCGCCAAAAGCAAACTCCAAAGAGCCGTGCCGGAAACCACCACTGATTTGTGATGCGACTTATTATTCTGTTGCCCTTTCTCTGCGCCTCCATTGCTTTCGCCGAAGAGCCTTCGAAGGGCGAGAAATTGTTTGCGTTGAAGGTGAAGCCTCTTCTTGCCGAGAAGTGCAACGCCTGTCACGGAGATGAACCGGACAAGATCAAGGGCGAGTTCGATATGAGAACCCGTGAGGCCATGCTGAAGGGCGGGGATTATTTCGCGGACCAAGTGCTGATGCCCGGTAAAGGAGAAGAAAGTTTTCTCTATCTCGTGACGACGAGGAAAGAGGAGGATTACGAGATGCCTCCCAAAGAGGCGGATCGGTTGACCGAGGAACAGCAGTGGTGGATCCGGGACTGGATCACTGAAGGAGCACCGTGGCCGGATGACGATCGCGTCGCATCGATCCAGGAGAAGTACGCCGAGGGTGTTCAGATGACGACCTCTGGCGGGCTCGGCAACGAATGGAC
>JALQTQ010000019.1:13506-25324 GCA_023263995.1 Akkermansiaceae bacterium
GAATGTGTGGGCCTATCGCCCCGTCGAGCGCCCGGAAGTTCCGGGTGAGGGCCATCCGGTCGACGCGTTCATCGAAGTGCAACTGGAAAAGCAGGATCTCGAAGCGGCACCGCAGGCGGATCCTCGTACGCTGATCCGGCGAGCGACTTTCGATCTTCTCGGACTCCCCCCCAAGCCGGTAGAGGTGAAGAATTTTGTGACCGCGTGGAAAGTGGATTCGGAGAAGGCGTGGGAAGACCTGGTGGAGCGGTTGCTCGCAAGCCCGCACTACGGAGAGCAATGGGGACGTCACTGGCTGGACGTGGTTCGATATGCGGACAGTTCCGGTTTTGCGAACGATTACGAACGGCCCAATACGTGGCGATACCGCGACTATGTGATTCGCGCTTTTAATGAAGATAAGCCGTACGATCAATTCATCCGCGAGCAGATAGCGGGCGATGAAATCGGAAAGCGTGAAGACACCGAGATGTTGATCGCGACCGGATTTCTGCGAATGGGGCCGTGGGAGCACACGGGAATGAGTGTGGCGAAGGTGACCCGGCAGCAGTTTCTCGACGATGTGACGGACTCGGTCGGGCAGGTGTTTCTCGCGCATGCCCTGCGGTGCGCCCGGTGCCACGATCACAAGTTCGATCCTATTCCGACCCGCGATTACTATGCGATGCAGGCCATTTTCGCTACGACGCAATTCGCCGAGGTGGAGACGGACTGGCTGCCGGAAGAAAATCTCGATGGAATGGAAGAGGACAAGCTCTATCACGCGAAGCGAAAGAAGGCGAACGACGCCCTGCTCGATCGCTTGAATGCGAAGAAAAAAGAGTACGAAGCGGAGTGGTTCAGCGATCGGGGTCTGCCATGGAAGACGAAGGAAGAAGCCATGAAAGCCGGCGCAAAGCCGGAGGATCTCCCGGAAGGTAAGCTTTTCGAAAAGCCGGAGGAGTTCGGAATGGAACGCATCGGTCGTAAATGGAACAATCGGTTCGCCTGGGAGATGGATCGCTATCAACCGGTTGCTTACACCGTGTACAGCGGGAAGACCCGGAAGATGAAAAACAATTACAACCGGATCCCGATGCCGAAGAATCCGATGGGGGAAGGCGAACTGGAAAAGACGGCCATTCTCGAAGGTGGCGATCCTTTTTCTCCGACTGTTCCCGTCAAGCCAGGGGTGCTCTCCGCGGTTCCGGGAGGGTTGGATTATGAGATCCCTGAAACAGTTGGAGGGCGCCGAACCGCCCTGGCAAACTGGATCGCCGATCCGCAAAACAGTCTGACGGCAAGAGTGATGGTGAACCGGATCTGGCAGCATCACTTCGGACAGGGCATTGCGAGCAATCCGAACAGCTTTGGCGCGACAGGAAAGAAGCCAACGCATCCGAAGTTACTCGACTGGCTTGCCTCGGAGTTCGTCGCGAAAGGTTGGTCGATCAAGGAAATGCATCGCCTCATGATGAGATCGAAAGCGTATCGCCGTTCGACCCGACATCCTGACATGGCCACCGTCGAAGAGAAGGATCCGGAGAAGACGAGTTATGCCGTTTTCCTTCCGCGGAGGCTGGCGGCCGAGGAGATACGCGACGCTTCTCTCCGCGTCTCAGGAGAGTTGAATCCGGAGCAGGGGGGCATCCCGATTCGACCCGACATGAACATGGAGGCCGCGCTACAGCCCCGAATGATCATGGGAACCTTTGCGCCCAGTTATGTTCCAAATCCCAAACCGGAGCAGCGTAATCGTCGCACGATCTATACTCACAAGACTCGCGGTCATCGAGATCCGTTTCTGGAAGTCTTCAATCAGCCGGGGCCGGATCTTTCCTGCGAAAGGCGGGATACTTCCAATGTAACGCCCCAAGTGTTCACGCTATTCAACAGTGAGGAATCGATAGACCGTGCACTTGCCTTTGCCGATCGCGTTCTCAAAGAGCGAAAGGGAGAAGGAGACGAAGGCGCCATCCGCAGAGCGTTCGCTCTCGCTTACGGACGAGAGCCCGAGGCGGAAGAAATGGAGGTCTGTCTTCAGCACTGGCGAGAAATGGAAGAAGTACAGAAGAAGGCGAAATACGAGCCGCGCGATTATCCCACCGAGATCGAGCGCCGCGCGAACGAGGAAAATACCGGCGAGATTTTCACCTTTTCCGAGAAGCTTTATGTTTTTGAAGACTATGTGCACGACCTGCAGCCTCACGAAGTCGACGTCAGAACGCGTGCCTTTGCCGATTTGTGCCTCGTGCTTCTGAACTCCAACGAATTCGTATACATTTACTGACCTGCCAGCTCCCCCGAACAATGAATACAAGACGCGATTTTCTTTATGGACTAACTTCCAGCCTCGGCAGTGTGGCGTTCTCCTCTCTGCTCTCCCGCGAGGCGATGGCGAAGCCCGGTCCTGGTGCGCAGGCCCTGCATTTTCCGACCGCCAAGGCAAAGCACTGCATATTTCTCTACATGGAGGGCGGGCCCTCTCACATCGATACCTTCGATCCGAAGCCGAAACTTAAGAATCTGCATATGCAGGAGTTCACCCGCGAAGGGGAAGAGCAGTCGGCGATGTCGAGCGGTAAACGCTATTACGTCGAAAGCCCTTTCGAGTTCATCAAGGCAGGTAAGAGCGGTGCCGACATGTGCACGCTCTGGGAAAACTTGAAAGACGTCGCAGACGATCTTTGCTTTTATCGAGGGATGCAGGTCGATTCGGTGAATCACCCGACTGCAAACTACCAGGCCAATACCGGAAATCAGTTTGGCGGCGACCCGGGGATCGGAGCGTGGGTAAACTACGGTCTCGGCACGGAGAACGATGATCTACCGGGGTTCATCGTACTTCCCGAGTTGGCTCACCCGCAGGGTGGGGCTGCAAACTGGGCGAACGGATATCTGCCGACCAGCTATCAGGGTACGCCGCTTCGGCCGAAAGGATCGCACATTCTCGATATTCAGCCGCCCGCGGGAATCAGTCGCGAACATCAACGAAAGAATCTCGATCTACTCGCAAAGCTGAACCGAAAGCATGCGGAAGAGCATCCGTATCACAACGATCTCGTCACTCGCATGAAAAATTACGAGCTGGCGTTTCGCATGCAGACGCAGGTTCCCGGCATCGTGAATATAGAAAAGGAATCTGCGAAAACGAAAGAGATGTATGGCATCGGATCCGAGCCGACTGACGACGTGGGGCGCCGTTGTCTCTTGGCGAGAAAGCTCGTGGAGAAGGGAGTCCGCTTCGTGCAGCTTTATGTGAGCACCTGGGATTCGCACGATTACCTTTCCAAGGCTCATGGATCGCTGATTCCTCGCGTCGACAAGCCGATTGCGGCGCTCATCAAGGATTTGAAGGATCGCGGTCTCCTTGAGGAGACGTTGATTGTCTGGATGGGCGAGTTCGGACGCACCCCGGACAATGGTGTGCGTAGCGGCGGGAAGGCATACGGTCGCGACCATAACCCCGACGCGATGACCGTCTGGATGGCGGGCGGAGGTGTGAACGCCGGCCATACCATCGGTGCCACCGATGAAATCGGGGCGAAAGCGGTGGAGAAGATTCACCATGTTCGTGATTTTCACGTCACCCTTCTGCGTTTGTTAGGCCTTGATGACAACAAGCTGACCTATTATCATGCCGGGCGCTTCAAGCAACTTTCCCAGTTCGGCGGGACGGTGATCGAAGAATTGATTGCCTGACCTTGCTATCGCGGCAGATGGATACGGCGCAGGAAGAGAGGGTGGCACCATAGGTGTCCAAAAGTCTCGTTCAATAGCAGTTGAAAATTGCTAGTAGGCGGCCCCGGGTGAGGCACCATGAGCTTGCGTCATCGGCAGCCAAAGATCCCATGACCACCATGGCAGCGGTGGACCGGCTCGTCCACCACTCCATCATCTTGGGGTACAATAGCCCGAGCATCCTCAAACGGTTTGCGTTCGGCTCGTGGCACCTTAAGCCTATGACCGTTTTTCGGGCGTCAATGGTGGGCACAGGTTGTATCGGGTATACAGATGCAGTTGAAAACCTTCGTCACGCCAGGATTGGTTTGACCACATGCCCGTGAACATCGGTGAGCCGATAATGGCGTCCCTGGAATTTATAGGTAAGTTTCTCGTGATCGAGCCCGAGGAGGTGGAGGAGGGTGGCTTGGAAGTCGTGGACGTGGACCTTGTCCTCGACCGCGTTGAAGCCGATGTCGTCCGAGGCTCCGTGGGTGATACCGGGTTTGATGCCGCCACCGGCCATCCAGATAGTGAAGGCGTAGGGATGGTGGTCCCGTCCCCAGCGCTTGCGATTTTCCATCGTGCCTTGAAGGAAGGGGGTGCGGCCGAACTCGCCCCCCCAGATCACCAGGGTGTCATCGAGCAGCCCTCGTTGTTTGAGGTCCTGAACGAGGGCGGCTGACGGTTGGTCGGTGTCGCGGCACTGGTTGTAGAGCTCGGTGGTGAGCGAGTTGTGCTGGTCCCAGCCAGCGTGCATGAGCTGGATGTAGCGGGTGCCGCGCTCGAGGAGCCGTCGGGCCAGCAGGCAGTTGCGGGCAAAGGTTCCCGGTTCGTGGACCTGGGGGCCGTAGAGATCGAGGGTTGACTTGGACTCGCCCGAGATGTCGGCCAGTTCTGGCACGCTCGTTTGCATGCGGTAGGCCATCTCGTATTGCGCGATCCTGGTCTGGATTTCCGGGTCGCCGACTGCGGTGTGCCTTTCCTCGTTGAGGGAAGCGATGCCATCGAGCATGCGGCGGCGCAGCGAGGCATCGATGCCCTTTGGGTTGTTGAGGTAGAGGACCGGACTGGCTCCGGCGCGCAGTTTCACTCCCTGGTGTCGGGAGGGCAGGAAGCCGGAGGACCAGTAGGAATCGTAGAAGATCTGGCCGCAGCTCGTGCCCTTGGTGACCGAGGTCATGACCACGAAAGTGGGGAGATTTTCATTCATCGAGCCCAGGCCGTAGGAGAGCCACGAACCCACGGTGGGACGTGACGGGAGCTGGAAGCCTGAGAGGAAGAAGTTGATGGCCGGGGCATGGTTCACCTGGTCAGTGTGCATGCTCTTGATGAAGCAGAGGTCGTCCGCGACCTTGGCGGTGTACGGCATGAGGGCGCTCACCGTGGCACCCGACTGGCCGTGCTTCCCGAAGGGCTCGATGGAGTTGAGGAGGCGTCGCTTGTCGGCGGCGGCCGACATGGTGGAGAAACGTTTGCCCTCCATGTAGGACGCGGGGACGGGCTTGCCGTTGAGCTCGGCGAGCTTCGGTTTGTGGTCAAAGAGCTCGAGGTGGCTGGGTGCCCCGTTCTGGAAGAGGTAAACCACACGTTTGGCCTTGGGGGCGATGGTGCGGGCGGCTTCGAGGACCCGATCCTCCGAGGCCGGGGCCTGCGAGGTCAGGAGGTGGGCCAGGGCGGGAATCCCCAGGCCGGTGGCGGTTTTGCCGAAGAAGTGCCTGCGGTTGGTGAGGAGCTGGGATTCGAGCAGGGGAGTCATGGCTTACTCGCGGGTGAGGGCTTCGTCGGTGTTGAGGAGGGAGAGGATGGTGGTGGTGAGGGCGGCTTGTTTTTCCGGGGCCATCGTTTCCGAAATCGGGAGTTCCCCGATCGCGAGAAGGGCTCGGGCGTCATCGGGCTTGCTCTGAAAGTGAGTGAGGGCGTCCTGGTGGAGGCGGGCGATGGTCCTGCCTTCCGCGGCGGTTGGTCGGCGGCAGGAGATCAGGGTGAAGGCGGCGTCGATCGGGTTTGAGGCATCGAGAGCCTGGGCGCGGTAGGCCAAGGCCCGGGCGCATTCCACGTAGAGCGGGTCGTTGAGGGTGGCGAGGGCGTGCAGGGGGGAATTGGTGCGGTAGACCCCGACCTCACAGGTTTCCCGTTTGGCATTGTCGAAGATCATGGGAGGGGCGGAGATGCGACGCCAGAAGGTGTAGAGGGTGCGGCGTCGGAGTTTCTCGCCGGTATCGGGGACGTAGTGCTTCTTGCCTCCTCCGAAGGTCACCTCGGCCCACAGGCCTTCCGGTTGCCAGGGTTTGACGGGTTCACCGCCGAGCTCGCGCACCAGACGGCCGGAGAGGGCGAGGGCTTGGTCGCGGATCATCCAGGAGGGAAGGCGGTAACGCGGGGCCCGGGCGAGGAGGCGATTGTCGGGGTCGCGCTCGAGGGCGAGGGAATCGACCTGGGAGGTTTGCCGGTAGACGCGGCTGGTCACGATGGTCTTGACCAGCTTCTTGAAGTTCCAACCGGAGTCCATGAAGTCGGCGGCCAGCCAGTCGAGCAGCTCAGGGTGGACCGGGATTTCCGACTGCACTCCGAGGTCTTCGGGAGACTTGATCAAGCCGGTCCCGAAGAGGGTTTGCCAGAGGCGATTCACGGTGACCCGGGAGGTGAGCGGGTGCTCGCGGGAAACAAGCCAGCGGGCCAGGTCGAGTCGGTCGGGAGTGGAATCATGCTGGAGGGGCGGAAGGACCGCAGGGGTGGCGGCAGAGACCTGTTCGCCCGGTGCCTGGTAGGATCCAACGGCCAAGATGAAAGTCTTTCGTGGTTCGGGGCGATCAGCCATCACCATGACCTTGGGGGTCTCCTTGTCGATTCGGGCGAGGTGGGATTGCTCCTTCTTGATGGCCTCGTCGAGCTTCTGGAGGTCTGGGTGGTTGACGGTGTCAGGAGCGGGATCTCCGAGGGGTGGGTTGGGTTGGCTTGAGAGCGAGATTTTGAATCGACCGAGGAAGTGCTTGGGGTGGCGCGACTGGTGGCGCAGCACGATTTCAAGAGTATCGTCGGGTTGGGCCTGCAGAGGATTGGCGAGCTGGAAAAGAGCGGCGTGGTCGCGGTCGATGGGGCGTCCGTCGTAAACGGCCCAACCGGTTTCCGGATTGCCATCGAGGGCGGAGGCGATGGTGTAGGGCCCCTGCTCGAAGGTGGCTTGCGGCTTTTGGAGGGGGAGCTTGGTGCGGGAGCCGTCTTTGCGGACAAGGAAAGCCTCGAAGGAGGTCAGGACAAAGTTTCCGCTGTCGGACCGGGCGATGCCGCCATCGGTCATGCTCTCGTGGCGGAGGGCGTCGAGCCGGAGAGCGTGGAGAGGGCCGACGGGAAGGGTCCCCTGCACCGTGATGGTGGCCTGGTTCGGGTTGTTGCCGGACGAGAGAAGGGAATGGTCGTTGAGCGTTCGGAAGCTCAGCCCCGGGTCGCTGGTGGTAACGTTCGAGGGAGCGAGGCACTGCCAGGGGGAGTCGGGTTTGGCCGTCTGCCGGTTGCGGACTTCCTGGGCGAGGGTGTCACGCTCATTCTTGAGTTGGGCGATCTTGGCCAGCAGGGCCTCTTTTTCCTTCCTTTGATCAACCGAGGGGACGGCGAGGTTGGGCTTGGTTTGGGGGTCGCCTCCGGCTCCGGTGACGGGGGTCTGGTTGAAGAAGGCCGTGAGGGAATAGTAATCCTTCTGGCTGAGGGGGTCGTATTTGTGATCGTGACAACGGCAGCAGTTGAGGGTCAGTCCCATCCAGACCGTGCCAACCGTTTCGGTCATGTCGAAGACGTAGTTGACGCGGTTCTCTTCGGGAATGGATCCACCTTCGCCGTTGATGGCGTGATTGCGGAGGAATCCGGTGGCGAGGATCTGTTCGTGGGTGGCGTCGGGAAGAAGGTCGCCGGCGATCTGCCAGACCGTGAATTGGTCGTAGGGGAGGTTCCGGTTGATGGCGTCCACAACCCAGTCACGCCAGGGCCACATCGTGCGCTCGGCGTCGTTTTGAAAGCCGTTGGAGTCGGCGTAGCGGGCAGCATCGAGCCATGGCCAGGCGAAGCGTTCCCCGAAGGCGGGGTCGGCGAGGAAGGAATCGACGAGCTTGTCCCAAGCGTCGGGCGAGTTGTCGGCGAGGAAGGCATTGACTTCGTTGGGTGAGGGAGGCAGTCCCCGGAGGTCTAAGGAGAGGCGTCGGATGAGGGTTTCGCGGGAAGCTGCCGGGGAAAGGCCAAGGCCAAGGGGCTCGAGGTGGCTAGTCACCAGGCTGTCGATAGGGTGGTGGGTCCCGTCGGGCAGGGCCGGCTTCTCGACCGGGAGAAAGGTCCAGTGTTTCTCGTAGGTTGCTCCCTCCTCGATCCATTGCCGGATCAGGGCCTTTTCCTGGTCATCGAGGGTGACGAGGTGGTTGGGGGGCGGCATGACCTCATCGGGATCGGTCGAGTTGATGCGTTGCCAGATGAGGGAGTCGTCTGGTTTGCCGGGAACGATGGCGGTGCCGGTGTCCCGAGGGGCGTAGGCTCCCTCGGCGGTGTCGAGTCGAAGGTCGGCCTCCCGAGAGTTGGCATCGAATCCATGACACGCGAAGCAGTGGTCCGAGAGGATGGGGCGGATGTGCGAGTTGAATCCCACCGGTGCGGCCGCCGCAAAGGCGGGGAGGAACAGCAGGAACTGGCAAATGGGTCGAAGCATGGGAATACGGGAATCGGGAGCGGTCAGGAGTCCCTTACAAGAAAGGACGATCCCGACGATTCGTCAACAACGTCAATACGGGGTTGATGGGGAGTCCTTACGAGCATCGGGAGATGGTGGGCAGGATGTCGTGATTGCGGGAACAACGATGGCGATAAACTTGGTCCGGTGAGATGGTTTGTATTACGCCTCGTCAGGTCGGTGGCTCCCTTGACAAGTCGGAGTGTTCCGGCAGCCTGAAAAAAGTGAAAGCAATTCAGCTCATTCTTCTCGGTCTTCTGCTCTTGATGCCGGGTCACGCGCAGTTCGCTGAAAGGATCAAGGAGGAGGCAGAAGGCTGTGCCAAAGCCTTGTTGACAGGAAACTACGAACGTGTGGTGGATCTCACCCATCCCCGGGTGGTCAAGGCCTCAGGAGGTCGCCAAAAAATGATCGAAACACTCAGGAATGGCTTGGCAGAGCTGCGCCGTGATGGGTTCGACTTTCACAAGGTTACCTTTGGAAAAGCGTTGAATCCGATGAAGGCAGGGAATTCCTTGGTTTCCCGGATCCCCCAGACCGTGGTCATGAAAACACCTTCAGGGCAGCTTCAAAGGCAGACGAGTTTGATGGCATTATCCGAGGATGGGGGCAAAACTTGGTTTTTTGCCGATCTCGGACAAATCACCAAGAAGCAGTTTGGCGAGTTTTTTCCAGAATTGGACTTGGTTGAAGATTTGATGTTTCCAAACTAGGAGAGCCTGAGGCGATTCTCTAGGCTAGGATGAGAGGGGCTTTTGGTCCTGGCGAAAGGCGGAGTGGGGAATTCCTTGGCATCGCCCCGGGGAATGATGGGGAGATTTTGGGGCCGCTGAAGGCGGACCTCATCGTTAGGCGGGACCCGCCCCACGAAAAAACCCAAGGTTGGGAGGCCTCGGGTTTGGATGGGACCCGGTTTTCGGGTCAAAGGGGTCGTAGCAGGGCCTCAGTTTTGCTGCCCGGTGCCCGGGAGGAAGCGGTAGTAGGTTTCGAGCATCAGAGTGGCGAGGCAGGAAGGGTAATGGTGGCCGCCAGCCCCGTGCTTCATTTTGAGTTTTTTGAAGGAGCCGTCGGCGTCCTGTTGGGCGAGAAGGTCGTCGCGGAACTTGGTGTTGTAGTTTTCCCATTCCTTGCCGCCGTGGTTGATCATGGCTTGGGCGGCGTAGTAGTGGCCGTAGAGGTCGTAGTCGGCGTTACCGGTGCCATGCACCAGTTCCTTGTGCATGTATTTGATGGCGTTGCGGGCGGGGCGGTGGGTGGAGCCTTCCCAGATTTGGAAGCAGAGGGCCCCAATGGCCGCCCGGGTGGGAGTCCCGTTGCCGGGACCCGTGTATCCGAGGGCCCCGCTGGGGGCCTGCATGCGCTCGAGGTAGTCGATGCCATTCTTGTAGCATTTCTTGAGGTTCACGAAATCGAGGCCGGTGAACTTGCAGGCCTTTAGCGCTTGCATTTGCCAGCCAACGATGGACGTGTCGCCTCCCCGCGGGCTATCCTCGGAGTATCCGTATTCCCAGCCGCCGCTCTTGTGTTGGCTATTGATCATGAACTGGCCGGCGTCCATGACGGCTTGCTCAAGGTTGGGGATATTTTCGTTGAAGGATTTCACGCAGAGGGTGTAGGCCTCGGCGAGGGCGTAGACCGCGATACCGTGTTCGTAGCACCAGTGCTTGTCCTTGAGATCGTCGGCGAGCTTACCGTTGTTTTTCATGGCCTTGTCGACGAGGAAGCTGATGGCAGCGAGGACGGTTTCGCCGAACTCTTCCGAGCCGGCGGTCTCGCAGTGACCGAGGAAGCAAAGGAGGGCGAGCCCGGTCATCGAGGTCTTGTTGGCGGTCCATGAGCCGTCCTTGGCTTGGGTGCTCTTGAGCCAGCGGAGGGACTTGACCACCGCGTCTTCGCAGGCCGGAGTGCCGCCGCTGTTGGCGAGGCGTTGCAGACGGTCGGCCTTGGTGCAGCGCTTCTTCATCGCAGTCGGGATGTTGCCGAAGCCCCCGCCGTTGCCTGACCCGTCACCATCCCCCCAGCCATCGCCAAAGTCATTTCCATCGCCGAAGTCAGTGCTCGGGTCGGGGACATCGATTTCCGGGACGGGCACGGCGGTGGGAGAGGTGGTGTTGGCGGCAATCACTTTGGACATCGAGGCGGAAGGGGCGGCGGGCTTGCGCTCGATCTGAGTCTGCACCTTCTTCTGCTTGAGATTCTCATCGGACTCGGCCGTGCCATTGTAACTGACCATTTGCGGGGTGATCTTCACGTTGCTGGCCATCGCGATGATCATGAGGATGACCGCGACGAGGACCATGAGGAGAAGGGCAATGACCAGGCTGGTCAGGGTTGAAGTCCGCTTTTGGGCGGCCAGACGGGCTTGGGCTTCGGGTGACAGTTGGGCGTGAAGGCTCATTGGATATCGGTGGCTGAGTGGTTTTCGGGTCTGGGAACGCCTCAGTCCAGCGGAAGATTAGGGGAAATCGGTAAAATCTCCACGTTTTCACAGACTTTTTTCAAGGTGAGTGTCTTGCAGGGAAGTCTGCACGCTTGTCAGGAGGCTGGGAATCACCTTAGCTGCGCCCGATGTCAAAACGAATCTTGGTGACTGGTGGGGCTGGTTTTTTGGGGAGTCATCTTTGCGATCGGCTCTTGGGGAGGGGAGATGAGGTGATCTGCGTGGATAACTTCTTCACCGGGCGCAAAAAAAACGTGGCTCATTTGACCGAAAGCAAGGATTTCGAGCTGATCCGGCACGATATCATCGATCCTCTCAAGGTGGAAATCGATGAGGTCTACAATCTGGCCTGTCCGGCTTCCCCGGTGCATTATCAGTATAACCCGATCAAGACGATGAAGACTTCGGTTCTTGGGATGACGAACATGCTTGGGTTGGCCAAGCGGACGAAGGCGCGGATTTTGCAGGCGTCGACTTCGGAGGTTTACGGGGATCCCTTGCAGCATCCACAGACCGAGGAGTATTGGGGCCATGTCAACCCGATCGGGATTCGTTCCTGTTATGACGAAGGCAAGCGCTGTGCCGAGACCCTTTGCATGGATTATCACCGGGAAAATGGGGTGGACGTTCGCATCATCCGCATTTTCAACACCTACGGCCCACGGATGAATCCGGAAGACGGAAGAGTGGTTTCAAATTTCATTGTGCAGGCCCTGCGCGGGGAGCCCATCACCATTTATGGCGACGGCTCTCAGACTCGTTCATTTTGTTACTGCGATGACCTCATCGATGGCATGATGAAGCTGATGGACGGGGAGCACACCGGCCCCATCAACATCGGTAATCCGGTCGAATTCACAATGCTGGAGTTGGCCAATGAGGTGGTTGCCCAGACAGGGTCGAAGTCGGAAATTATCCACCTTGAACTTCCCAAGGATGATCCCCAGCAACGGCAGCCCGATATC
>JALQTQ010000001.1:0-47826 GCA_023263995.1 Akkermansiaceae bacterium
TCACCTTGGGCCCCTGGGTTTCCCCTTTCGTGGATGCGGGGATCATAGGGTTGAGGCCGTTCTTGCAGGATCATGGCGCGAGGGATGGCATGGGGAGAGTCGGCCCGAAATTGTTCGAACTGCCCGATGAGGGTTTGAAATTTTTCCCGTTGGACCTGGTTCAACATCCGCTGGATTTCCCCGGGCGGGTTGAAGTTGAAAATATCATCAGGAGGCTGGTAGCTTGGGGCGCAGCTGGACAGGTGGTTGTGGATGGCCATGGCCTTCTGGCGAAGGGCTTCGCGGTAAGCCTGAGCTGCGGGTTCGGGTGACGGTTCGGCGATGGCGGGGAGTTGGTCCGGGACAAAGGAGCTGTTGAAGACGCCGTAGAGGGCGTAGTAGTCCGCTGTCGGAATGGGATCGGTCTTGTGGTCGTGGCAACGGGCGCAGGCCACGGTGAGACCCATGATACTGCGGGTGGAGACGTCGATGCGATCGGCGATGACGAGGTGGTTCTGCCCGCCTTGGTAGCCGCGCCCCACCGTGAGGAACCCAAGAGCAGCCAACTCCTCGCGGGGAAGGTCGGGGATGAGATCAGCGGCAATCTGACGGTGCAGGAATTGGTCGTAGGGTAGATCTTTGTTGAGGGCACGAATGACCCAGTCCCGGTATGTGTAGGCAAAGGGGTAGTCCTCGCGGCGGGGAAGGGCCGCGCCCCGGGTGTCGGCATAGCGGGCGATGTCGAGCCAGTGGCGACCCCAGCGCTCACCGAAGGCGGGGCGGTCTAGCAGGTCATCGATTAAGTGACGGAGCCAATCGGCCCGCTGGTCGTTGATCGCCGTCGCGAGTTCCTCCTTGCTCGGGAGAAGGCCGGTGAGGACGTGGAAGGCCCGGCGCACCAGCACCTGGCGCCCGGCCGGAGGCATCGGCGAGAGACCGGCTTGCACGAGCTTTCCCTTGATCAGCCGGTCAATGGAGCGGACGTCGGTCGACGGCATCTTGAAGGCCCAATGTTGTTGGACCGGGGTGGTGGGGCCGGGCGGTGGGAATCCCTCGAAAGCCCCCAAGCCTCCGATGATCAAGCAGTAAAAAAAAGCGACCAACCTCACGGTTGGTCACTACGATGGAGGACGACCCGGTCTTTCCCGGGCCGGTGGTCCCTCGTCGTTTCTTTATCGTCCGCCTCCGAACGGGCCGCCGCGGCGGAAATCGCGTGGCGGTTCGGTGATTGACTTCACTGCTTCCTCGTTGAGACCGCTGTTTTGGATCCACTGCTCGGCGGCGGCGCGGTCCTGGCGATACCAGTCTTGGGCGACCTCGATGACGGCTTGTTGGCGGGACTCAGCGTTGGTGATGGTTTCGGCCCAAGCCATGGCTCCGGCCGGGTCCTCCCGGGAAACCCTGGTGGCGTAACCTTCCACGGCGGCGTCCCGCTCGGGGGAGTCTGTCAGGGTCCGGAGAAATTCTCCCGCAGCAGCGGCATCCTGACGGGCCCAGTTTTGCATCGTTTCCTCGTATGCTTGGGCTTTGGCGTTACCGGAGAGTTGGTTGGCCCAATCCATGACTGCTTTGGGGTCCTCGCGGGACCAATCGTCGGCGAGGCGGTTGACAGCGAAGGAAGCGGCTTCTTCGTTACCGTATTGCGCGATCCACTCGGCGGCCTGCTCCCGGTCTTTCTGCATAATTTCCATCGTGACGCGGGTGAGGGCCCCGGAGCGGAGGTCGGGGTCTTTGACGGTGTCGACCCAGCTTTTTGTCTGGTCGAGTCCCTGCTCAAGCATTTCTCCGGTGACCATGGCCATGTAGATCCCGCGGGCCCGGTTGCCTTCTTCGGAGGTGGGCATGGCCTTGATGAAGCTCATCGCTTCGTCGACGCCATTCACTAGCATACCTTGGATCACACCAAAGGCCGCTCCCCGTTGCTCGCGTTCGTCCTCGATGCTGGCCACGTAGGCCGAGGCGGCGGCACCATCAACGGTGGCCCAGCCGGAAAGGACGCTTCCCAGTTCTCCAGGTCCGCGGTCGCGCCCCCAACCTCCCCGTCCACGGTCACCTTCTTCTTCTTCGCTTGCGGCCAGTTCCTTGAGGGCAGCTACCGCGCCGGGTCCGTCGATTCGCCCCCAAGCGTTGGCCAAGAGGCGGAGTTGCTCGTCGCCGCCGCGGCCGAAGGGACCACCCCGGCTGTTTTTCCGAAGGGCCAGGAAGGCTTCCTTGGCATTGTCCGGAGTCAGGTTCTCCAAGAGCGCGGCGAACATTTTTTGTCTCAGGATGGGGTCGTTCGTGTCCGTGATTTCCTTCATCACCGCCTCCATATCGGTGGCAGCGATGGTGCCATCGACGAGGTATCGGGCGAGAAACTCGGATCCGGCACCTGCATCGTCCGATCCGGAGCGGCTACTGCGTCGTGAACTGCCAAGGCGGTCGCGGCTCGATTTGCGATTCTCGGCTGACGGGTCCCCGGATTCTTCGGAGCTTGAACCGGGGTTCATGGTCCAGCCGAGTCCAAAGGCGGCGGCGGCGGAGAGGGAGAACAGGGGAATCAGGGTGGAGTTCTTCATGATTTTGCGTGAATGCTTATGGAACCAAACGGTTCAGGGGAAGTTGCGCAAAAATCGAATTTTTTTGGGAATCATCATTTTGGCGATCGGGAGGGGGCGGTCGACAGGTTGGCCGCAAAGTGATTGCCATCGGGTCGGGGTTGAGAGATGGTCTCGCCCATGAACGACAAGCCTTTGAGCGGGAAAACCGCGGTTGTTTTTGGAGTGGCCAACAAGCGAAGCATTGCCTGGGCGATTGCCAAGGCGTGGGCCGATGCTGGGGCTAGGTTGATTTTCAATTACCAGGGGGAGCGTCTGAAGGACAATGTTGAGCAATTGGCGGGAACCTTTGGTGAGGACGTGCCCCTATACCCCTGCGATGTCACCAGTGATGAGGAGATTGATGCTTTCTTTGCCAAAGTGAAGGAGCATAGCGAGACCATCGATCTGGTGTTGCATTCGGTGGCCTTCGCGCCGAAGGAGGCACTGGAGGGTGATTTTCTCGGGACCTCGCGGGAGGCCTTCAAGATGTCCCATGACATCAGTGCGTATTCGTTGGTGGCACTGGCTCAGCGGGCGGTGCCGATGATGCCCCATGGCGGAAGCATCATCGCGATGAGCTACTATGGCGCGGTCAAGGTGGTGCCAAATTACAATGTGATGGGGGTGGCCAAGGCGAGCCTGGAGGCTTCCACCCGTTATCTCGCGGCTGACTTGGGGCCTAAAAGAATCCGGGTCAATTGCATCAGTGCGGGGCCGGTGCAGACCTTGGCGGCGCGTGGAATTGCAGGTTTTGGCAGTATGATCAAACACTACGAGGAGCATGCCCCGCTGCAGCGGTCCTGCACCACCGAAGAACTCGGAGCAACCGGGGTGTTCCTGGCAGGCGACGGTGCGGCCTCCATCACCGGTCAGGTTCTTTACGTCGATGGCGGCTATGAGATCATGGGAATGTAGATCCCAATCCCCAATGATCGGGTGGGATGACGGAAAGGAGGGACAACGGACGGTCCGGCGACGGGGGGCTTGGTGTGTGGACTCCTTTCCCTCGTCTTCTTCAGTTTTTGTGGAGGGGTTCTCTACGGGGTTCCGGCGGCAGGCTTGGTGGGCCCCGATTACTTCTTCCGTTGGGAATTGTAGATAGCGGGGGCCAGCTTTTTGGAGCGTTCCTTGACTTCTTTTTTGAGGACTTCGATGGCCTTATCGAGCTGCGGGTCTTTCCCGGCTGAAAGGTCGCCGGGGTGGACATCGATGATGACATGGGGAACCGCCCCGTGGAGTTCCATGTCCTCGCCATTCTGGGGGAGGAACCAGCCTCGACCGGGAAGGCGCATGCGGCCGAGGTCGAGGATAGTGGCGGACCCGGTTGAGATCACCCCGCCTGCGGTGGGCATGCCGATCACCTTGCCCCGATTGAGAGTCTTGATGGCATGGGAGAAGATCTCGGCATTCGAGAAGGAATTCTCGTTGCAGAGAACCACGATGGGTTTGTTCCAACTGGCATAGACGAGACGGTCTTGTGGATACCCCGGTTGACCGTTGCGACCGATGGTGTAGGCGTGCACCGGCTGAGTCAGGACGGTGAGAAGGTGGTCGGTGGTGAAGCCGCCACCATTGTCGCGCACGTCGATGACGAGACCGTCCTTGCCGGCTCCTCGTTCGTAGATGTGTTGTTCAAACTTTTCAAACTCCTCCCACATCATGCGGGCGATATGGAGATAGCCGAGGGTTCCTTTGGACTGGCCTTCGACCCGTTCGAGGCGGTCGTCGAGGTGCGCCGCTCCGGCGAAGCTGCGAGCTTGGGAGTAGCTGACGGGGCGCAGGGTGACTTCGCGGGCCTCCTCATCGTCCGTTCCTTTCACCGTCAGGGTCAGGTCACGGTCGAGCGGACCGTTGAGGGCACGGGTGAGGGAATCCTGGGAGCCGATCTTCTCACCATCGACTCCGAGGATGCGGTCACCGAGTTTGAGTGAGCTGCCCGGTTGGTCGGCCGGCCCGTTCGGGAAGACGAAGGTCACGCGGCGTTCAGGATCGAGCCGGACGCCGAGGTGGGGGGTGGTTTCCCGCAGGGCTTCATCGAATTTCCATTCTCCGGGGAAGTTGGTGGGGTAGAAGCCCATGTGGGAGGCATTCAGTTCGCCGAGCATGAGGGCCATGATCCGAGCGTAGGTGTCTTTGTCGGCGGCCTGCCCCGCGGCCTCCTCATACTTGGTGCGGATCGCATTCCAGTCGCGGTTGTTGAGGGCGGGATCATAGAAGCGGTCGCGCAGGGTCCGCCACGCCATGCGCAGGCCCAGCCGTTGATGGCTGACTCGGTCTCTCTCGTATGCCAGCTTGATACCGTAGGTGGTGACCTTTCCCCGGTTGAGGAATGCGGGGATGCCGTTGGAGAGAAAATAGATCTTGTCGTGATCGCGGTAACGAATCAGAGGGCCGGAAGCCTTGATCATCACGGCGGGGGTGGCTCCGCCCTTGGCCTCGACGCGGTAGATGTTTCCTCCCGACTGGAAGATGAGGTTCTTCGAATCCGGCATCCAGTGGAGTTGGGAAGGACCCAGCCCGTTGAGTTTGATTCGCTGGATGCGTTGGTGGATGTCCTCGAAGTCGATTGCGAGTCCGGGGTCGGCTTTCTTTTCCGGCTCCTCTGGTTTTCCCCCGTCAGCCTCTTCTGTTTCGTCTTCCGCTTCCTCCTTTTTTTCTTCCGCGGGTGTTTCCTCCTTTTTTTTCTCCTGATATTGCGGGTCTTGGGCCATGGCCTTGCGGGCCGACTCGAGGCGCGCGTCGCGGTCGCTCCGGAAGTGGGTCTCGCGGGTCAGGTGGACGAAAAAGAGGTCGACTTCGGTCGAATGCCGTCGGGCCGCGAAGGCGAGGGTTTTGCCGTCGGGGGACCACTGCGGGGCGTAGTCCGAATCGGGGTGGCGTGAGACGTTCACCGGATCGCTTTTGCCGTCGGTGGCGACGATGTAGACATCGCTATTGTAGTTTTCGTCTTCGGTCGAGTAGGCGAGGTATTTGCCCTTGGGGGACCAGACGTAGGATGGAGAATTCCAGTGCTTGAGAAGGGGGCGGGCTTCCGAGCCGTCCGGTTTGGCCACCATCAAGGTGCCGGGGGATTCGACCCAGGCGATGAGTTTTTCATCGGGGCTGAGCGAGAAGCCCCATTTGTCCTTGGGGCCTTTGGTGATGGGTTGGCTTTCGAGCGACTCGGTCGTCCACCAGAAGGCCTTGGGGTCGGAGCGCGAGAGACGGTGGTAGTTGACGGTGAGGCCGTTGTCTCTTTTGAAATAGAGGAACTTGCCGTTGTCGGCGAAGTAGAGGTCGGATTCGAGCGCGGGGGTGTCGGTGAGGCGGTGGGGTTCCTTGAGCACGGTGTCCATGGCCCAGATGTCGCCTCCGGCGGTGAAGGCCCACTCGAGGCCGGTCGGGGTGACGGTGGCATCGCGGGTGGAGCTGACCTTGAACGATTCACTTTCGGGGTGTTCGAGGGTGGTGCGATGGTAGAGCTTGATTTTTTTTGGCTTGCTCGTGGGGTTGGTCGGGAGGTGGTGGAAATCGAAGAGGTGGCGAAAGACGAGGGATTTGCCATCGCGTGACAAGGCGGGGGCGAAGACGCTGTCGTCCGGAAACTTGGTCAGTTGTCGGTCGTTCTTCTTTCCGAGTTCATGGTGCCAGAGGTTGAAGGCCCCGGAGCGGGCGGTGACGTAGTAGAATGATTTGCCATCGGGTGCCCAAAGCGGGTAGCGGCAGCCGGTGGGGTGTTTGACCGGCTCGCTGAAGGAATTTTTTTCACGATCGTAGAGCCAAATGCGGGCCGCCTGGGGACCATGGTAGCCCTTGCGGTAGGTGGGGGCGCCGCCGCGGACAAAGAGGATGTGCTTGCCATCGGGCGAGTAGCGGCCGTTACGGGCGCTGGCGTCGAAGACGAGCTGCTCGTCTTTCTTGGGATCGAGCGGTTTTTCGAGCAGGCGATAAGGAGCCCGGCCGGCGTGGTCGCGGATGCCGCTGACGAGGATGACCGGCTTGTTGGGGTGGAGGTCCTCGAGGAGAGAGCCTTCCGAGTGGAAGGTGATTTGTTCTGGAACGCCGCCGACGAGGGGCATGCGGTAGACCTGGTTGGAGCCGTTGCGTTCGGAATTGAAGAAGACAAACTTGCCGTCGTGGGAAAGCTTAGGGTTGTCATCCGGGGCGGAGTGGAAGGTGAGGCGTTCGGCTTCCCCACCATTCACGGAGGCGGTCCAGAGGTCACCGTTCCAGGCGAAGACGAGAGTCTTTCCATCGGGAGTGAGGTCGCCCGAGACTGGGAGCCGGATATCCTGCAGGGCCGGGACGGGGCAGGCGACGGCGACGAGCAATGCCAAGGAGACGAGGGTATTGCGAAGCATGGTGGGACGGTGGGTTCTTTTGGAAAAAAGCCAAGGGGAATTGGCTGGGGAGGAGGTGCCGGGAATGAGTCCTCAGTGGAGGAATTTGCAGGGGATGCTGAAGTTGAGCAGGGGATGGCGGCCCAGTTCGAGGGAGATCAGGGAGGTCTTCTTGACCCGGATCGAGAAGGGGGAGGCCCCGATGAGGTGTTCGACGAGGGCCGAGAAGTCGGGTTCGTGTCCCACGAGGGCCACCCGTGAGAATTGCTGATAGGCCTTGAGTTCCGCGAGGGCCTGTTCCGGTCGCATCCCACAGGCCAGCCAAGGTTCGGTGATGGGAGTGGGGCATCCTTCCTCGGCGAGCAGGTCGGCGGTCTCCTTGGCCCGGATGACCGGGCTGGTCAGGAGGACATCGGGAACGAGGTCGTGTTTGTCTAGGAATCGGCCCACCCGACGGGCTTGCTCGTATCCTTTTTCCACGAGGTGGCGCACGAAGTCACCGCCGGGAAGTCCGTGGGCCTCGGCGGTGGCGTGGCGGATGAGCAGGAGATTCATTTCGATTGGTGAAGGATGAAGGATGAAGGGTGAAGGGTGAAGGACTTCTGATCCTTTCCCTGATCACGGTCCTGCCACCGCAGGTTGTGTTACATCGTCATACCGCCGTCGACCGCGAGGACCTGTCCGGTAATGTAGCGGGCGTCGGGGCTGGCGAGGAAGAGGGTGGCGGCGGCGATGTCATCGACCTGGCCGAAGTCGGCGAGAGGGACCTTGGCGATGATGCCCTGCTTGAGGTCGTCCGACAATTCATCGGTCATGTCGGTGGTGATGAAGCCCGGAGCAATCGCATTGCAGGTGACCTTGCGGCCGGCGAGCTCGCGGGCCACCGACTTGGTGAAGCCGATGAGGCCGGCCTTGGAGGCCGCATAGTTGGCTTGGCCGGCGTTGCCGATGAGTCCGATGACTGACGAGATGTTGATGATGCGCGGGTCGGTGCCCTTCATGAGGGGACGCTGGAAGGCTTTGACGAGGTTGAAGGCACCTTTGAGGTTGGTGTCGAGGACGGCGTCCCAGTCCTCCGATTTCATCCGCATGAGCAGTCCGTCGCGGGTCACCCCGGCGTTGTTGACGAGAATGTCGACGCCACCGAGGTCCTCCACGATGGTCTTGGCAGTTTCCTGCACGGCCTCGTGGTCGGAGACGTCGAGGGCATAGAAGCGGGTGGAATCGGGGCAGGCGGCGTTGATTTCCTTGGCCGCGGTGCCGCAGCTGGTGGGGTTGCGGGAGATGATGGCGAGCTTGGCTCCCTCCCGGGCGAAGGCGTGGGCAATGGCGAGGCCGATGCCGCGACCGGCTCCGGTGACAACGACGCGTTTTCCTGCGAACTTGGACATGGCGGGAGGGTGAACGTCGAAGCTGGAAGTTCCAATGTCGAAATTGGGGAAGGGAGCTGTGAGCAGGGAGCTCGGGGCAATCGTTTCGTGAAGGGCTTGCCAAGGGGGAGGGGGGCGGTTAGGGGCCTTGCCCCTGGCAAAACCGGTCGGATGGCACGAATCCGGCTTTTCCCCGGCTGTTTCCCATGATTTTTGACCTGATCCGCAAGCGCAATGGCAATTGGAAAGATGACACCCTGTCCGGCCTGACGGTGGCCTTGGCGCTGGTCCCGGAGGCCATTGCCTTTTCCTTCATTGCTAATGTGAATCCGTTGGTGGGTTTGTGGGCGGCGGTCTTCATGGGCTTCATCACGGCCTCACTGGGTGGGCGTCCGGGGATGATTTCAGGAGCGACCGGAGCCATCGCGGTGGTGGTCGGGAAGCTGGTGGAGAAAGGAAATGAAGCGGGGGCGGCCCGGGGGGTCGAGGATTTGGGTCTGCAGTACCTTTTCGCCGCGATCATGATCGCGGGGATCATCCAGGTGCTCTTTGGGGTGCTGAAGTTGGGGAGGTTCATCCGGTTGGTCCCGCATCCGGTCATGATGGGCTTCGTCAATGGCCTCGCGATTGTCATCCTGCTGGCACAGTTCGGGTCCTTCAAGGATGCCTCCGGCAGCTGGCTGCCGCAGAATGAGCTCATGGTGATGGGGGTGTTGGCTGCGGTCACAATGGCTATCATCCATTTTTTCCCGAAGCTCACCAATGCGGTGCCCTCGATTCTGGTGGCCATTCTCGGGGTGGGGTGCGCGAGTTACTTCGGACTTTTCGAGACCAAGACGATCGAGGACGTGCTGCGTGGCGGTGGCGGAACGGGTGAGTTGAAGGGGAGTTTCCCGGTGCCGGTCTGGCCGGGCGATATTGAATGGGACCGAGCCACCTTGTTCCTGATCGTGGGCACGGCCTTTTCAGCCGCAATGGTGGGGATTGTCGAGTCGCTCATGACCCTGCAGTTGATTGACGACATGACCGAGACCCGGGGGCAGGGGAACCGCGAGTGTCTGGCGCAGGGGAGTGCCAACTTTCTCTCGGGTCTTTTCGGCGGGATGGGCGGATGTGCCATGATCGGGCAGAGTTTGATCAACATCAAATCGGGCGGCCGCGGCCGCTGGTCCGGGATCGTGGCCTCACTCGCGCTGGCCCTGTTCATCATGGTGGGCGGTCCGGTGATCGTGCACATCCCGGTGGCGGCCTTGGTGGGGGTGATGTTCATGGTGGTGATCGGGACCTTCGAATGGGCGACCCTGCGGACCTGGGGGCGCGTGCCCTTCCACGACATCTTCGTCATCGTGGCCGTGACCGTGATCACGGTGTGGACCGACAACCTCGCGCTCGCGGTCTTTGTCGGGGTGATCCTGTCGGCCCTCGTCTTTGCGTGGGAAAGTGCCAAGCACGTGCGGCTGCGCCGCGACGACAGCCAGGAAGGGGTGCGGATCTACAACCTGCAGGGGGTCCTTTACTTTGGATCGGTACGCGAGTTCGCCGAGCGGCTTGTGCCCTCGAATGATCCCGATGAAGTGATCATCGATTTCAAGGAAGCTCGGGTGGCCGACTTCTCAAGCCTGGAAGCCTTGAATGCCATCACCGAGCGATACAAAGCGGCTGGGAAGCGGGTGCGCCTGCGTCACCTCAGTCCGGCCTGTGCCAAGCTAATCGACCGTTCGAGCGCCCTCGTGACGGTGGAGGTGGCCGACGATGACCCGCACTACGAACCGGCAAATCTCTGAGGGGGGGCACCGCGAAGGCGCGGAGTGAGGGAAGGGAATTCAGGCGGGTCGCCTCCGCCAGTAGCGTTGGCATGCCAACTGATGGGCAATACAGCGAGGAGACTCTCATCAAGAAGTTTTCCGGCCTTGCGTCGACTGCCTGAAATCTTCAACTTCGTCCGCGACGAGGGTTTTTCCTTCTTTCTGGTGATGATTACCCGCCTCCATATCAACAATTTTGGTGCCTGGTGGCATTCGAAATGAGGTTTGATTCGTTTCAGGTGCTTTGTGGGCCGAATGGGGCGGGGAAAAGCTCGGTGTTTGACGGCTTGAAGCTGATTCGCAACTTGGGATCGGGAGATGGGATTTTGGGCGGCGAGGGCGAATGCGATGTGCAGCACCTTGATTTTACCAGCTGGCTGAATTCCACGGTCCAAGAGTTTGAGTTGGGTCTGCAGCTCAACGAGCAAGAGTTCACCTACCTCCTTCATCTGGAACAGGTTGCGGCAGACCTCAAGCCGCGCATTGTGCGGGAGAAAGCCAGCTGTGACGGGAAAGTGATTTTCGAGAGGGACCTGGAACATGTCAGGCTTCCCACGAGCGATGGATCGGAGGCGACTTTTCCTCTGGATTGGCGCAGTTCCGCGCTCGCGGCGATTCAAGCCACGGGTGAACGTTTTCCAGTGGAGACCCTGAAAGAGGCCGTTGCCAATCTCCTCATTTTGCGGCTCAGTCCCCGGACAATGGAGCAAGAGAGCAAGTTGGAGGCGCGGCAGCCGGACCTGATGACGAGCAATCTCATTTCGTGGTATCGCTCGCTGTATCAGGACCAGGAATGGACTGATTCGCTGCGGGAACTCTTGCAAGAGATTTGGCCGGATTTTCGGGCCTTTCGGATGGTCGATGTCGTTTTGAATACCAAGGCCCTGCAGCTCAAGTTTACCGGAGACTCCCATCAGACCGAGTTGTTTCTTCATCAGCTCTCCGATGGTGAAAAGGCCCTGGTCGGCCTCTACATGCTGCGGGCGACTTTGGGGGCGGGAAAAGTGCGCACCATTTTGGTGGATGAGCCGGACAACTACATTGGGCCGCAGGAGTTGCAGCCGTGGGTGTATTCCATCCGCGAGCTTCTGGATGAGGAGCACCAATGCCTCCTCATTTCCCATCACCCGGAGATCCTCGCGTCATCGGGCGCGGAAAATGGGCGGTATCTTTGGCGGGACCATCACGCTTCTCCCGCCCGCAGTGGTCCGTTGAAAGTGGCCGATGGGATGAGCCCGGGAGAAGCGGTGGCAAGGGGGTGGGTCCATGCCTAACCGCACACAGATTCTCTGTTTGCACGAGGGCCGGGACGGACGAAGCATTGATCCGCTTTTCATTCGGACCTTGGTCTAAGGACTAAAACCATCGTGGAACGCGCCTTGGCCCGGCAGCAATGTCATCCGGATGGTGGGATGTCCTGGTCGGAAAGAACTGATGGAAACCACGCCGCGAGAATTGCGGGCCGTGTTGGCGCAGGGAAACCGGGTGACCTTGATGGTCTGGGCGGATCTCGATCACGATCAGGCGGATGGGGATGCTTTGAGGGAGGATTTTTGGCGGGAATGCGAGCGGCAGGGGGTGAGTCGGGCGGAATTTGAAACCATCGTTTTCGCTTTTGCCAAAGACCGTTTGGAGAACTGGATTCAGTTTTTGAATGAAGGAGCCACAGACGAGAAGGTGGAAGGCCCGCGAGTCAAGTTTGACCGCGAGGTGGGAAATGCCGCGAAGAAACTGGCCAAGATGTGCCTGCGCGGAGCGGACGGCGAGAGTTTGCCAAAGTCGCTCCAATGGTCGTGCAAAAACTGGCGGGAGCTGGTGGGGAGAATGAGGTGAAAGAGAAGTTTTCGATTATGGAATCTGTGGTTTCGATGTTCTCTGGAGTAGGGGGTCTCAATATGGGATTTGAGGGTAACTTAAAATATATGGGAAAAAAGTATCAGGGATGTCCCAGAGGTCGTTAAAACTGGCGGAGGCTGGTTGGGTGGATTGTCACTTTCCGGTTTTTCTTTCAAGGTCATTTCGTCTTCCGCGCCAGCGCCAGCCACAGCGGGCGTGGTCGAGTTGGAGTTCCTCCTGGTCGGAGTAGAGGAGGAGGCCGACCTTGTCCTTGTTGAGAGTGGCCGGGAAGGCAAGGACGGCGGCGACCTCGGCGGTGTATTCGGCCTTGGTGGTGGTGCCGGAGCCGAAGTGTCCCGAGGCCGAGCGGTCGACGAGGAAGAAGACCTTCTGTTCCCGTTCCTCGGTGAAGAGTTTGATGTAGGGGGAGCCGAGACGGGCCGAGACGTGCCAGTCGATGGCGCGCATCTCGTCGCCTTCCTGGTATTCCCGGATTTCGGCAAACTCGATGCCGCGGCCTTTGAAGGAGGCGTGCCAGGTTCCGGCGGTACGGTTTTGCACGATGCGGCGGCTGCGGAGTTCGATCCGCCGCACCTTTTCCATTAACTCGGAGGCCAGCATGGGGGATCAGGGAGTGCGCAGGGTGTCGCAGACATCGTTGAGTCCGATGGAGTGGGTGAGTTGCGTGAAGAGCAGATTGGCCGCATGGCTCCACGGGGTGAAGGTGCGGGTTTGCTTGTCGATCCCGTGCTCGCGAGCGAGCTTCGGGACCAGATGAGGGGGAATGAGCTTGCAGAGCTGGGCGAAGACGGGGAGCTTGGACTTCGCTGGTTTTTGATTTTTCATCAGGCCCATCCTGAGTGGGATGGACCGCCAGCCACTCGCAAAATCGCCTCAGCCTGTGGGATGGCTGTGCAATCAGAGCAAATATTGCCTTCAAAGTATCTGTCTCAATTTTCGTCCTCTGTGGATAAAACTGCTCCCGACGCTATCCTCTCTCCCCATGAAATCTTTCCTTCTCACCTCCCTCTATGTCTCCCTCGCCCACGCGGGCGAACTCATCATCACGTCGCCTCTCAGCCATCAGGTCATCCAACGGCAGACCGCCATCGAAGGATCCCTGATGATCGTCGGCAAACTTCCCCACGCCGCCCGCCAACAGCTCAGCCTGGAGGCCCGCCTCAACGAAAACCCGTGGCAGGAAGTCGCCGCCATCCAACCGGGCCAATCCGAATTCTCGGCGTCTCTCGAATCAGTTCCCACCGGATGGTTCACCCTCGAACTTCGCGCGCAAGAGAACAAGACCACCCTCCACATGGGACACGTTGACAAAGTCGGGATCGGCGAGGTCTTCCTCATTGCCGGGCAATCCAACTCCGCCAATCACGGAGAAACGAAGCTCATAGTGGAATCCGGCAGGGTGACTTCCTTTGATGGAACCTCCTGGAAGATCGCCAACGACCCACAGGGCGGTGCGAGCGGACACGGCGGGAGTTTCATTCCGCCTTTCGGTAATCATCTTGCCAAACAATTCAAGGTGCCCGTCGGGATCGTCTCCATTGGATCAGGCGGAACCAGCGTCCGCGAATGGCTCCCGAAAGGAGCCCGCTTCCCCAATCCTCCGACCGTCCTCGACAAAGTGACCCAACTTGAAAACGGTCAATGGGAAAGCCAAGGCCTCCTTTTCGACAGGCTTGCAAACCGGCTTCAACAACTCGGACCCAATGGCTTCCGTGCTGCCCTATGGCATCAGGGCGAATCAGATGCCAACCAACGCGACCCAGGCCGGACGCTTTCTGGTGAGCTTTATCAAGATTACCTCACGCAACTCATTCATGAATCGCGCCGCGCTGCCGGATGGCAGGTTCCCTGGTTCGTTGCTCAGACCAGCTACCATACTCCCGAGGATCCCGGCTCGCCCGACATCCGTGCCGCGCAAAAAGCACTCTGGCAAAACGGCACCGCTCTCGAAGGTCCCGACACCGACAGCCTCACCGGAGCCCATCGCGAAAACAACGGAAAGGGTGTTCACTTCAGCGAGGCCGGACTGCTCGCCCATGGAAAGCTTTGGGCTAACAAAGTCACTCCTTGGTTGGTCGGGCAGCTCGCCGAAGTCCAGGTCTTCCTTCTCGCCGGACAATCCAACATGCAGGGCCAGGGTGTCGTCTCCATGGATCATCCGCAATACTACAACTGCGGGAAAGGGAACCTCGTTTGGTCGATGCATCATTCCCCCAGCAAGAACCTCATGAAACACCTTCGCGATGCCGGCGGCAATTGGGTCGAACGATCCGACGTTCAGATCTCTTACAAAGCCAAAGACGAAGTCCGCAAGGGACCTCTCAGCATCGGATACACCGGCTATGGAAACCATTCCCACATTGGTCCCGAGTTGCAGTTCGGCCATGTTGTCGGTGACCACGTCGACGAGCCCGTCCTGCTCATCAAGACCGCCTGGGGCGGCAAGAGCCTTCATCAAGATTTCCGCCCGCCCTCGGCCTCGGGCGACACCGGCGAATACTACCTCAAGATGGTCGGGGAAATTCGAGCCGCCCTCGATGCTCTCGGCAACCGACCCTATCGCCTTCGCGGCTTCATCTGGATGCAGGGGTGGAACGACATGGTCTCCAAGCAAGCCACTGCTGAATATGCCGAAAACCTCGTCCTCTTTGCCAAAGACCTCAGAACCGAGTTTCAAACTTCAGACCTTCCGTTCATCGTCGGCGAACTCGGCAATGGCGGTCCGGCGAAAAAAGACTCCGGCATGGACAAGTTCCGCCAGGCCCAACGCGCCGGCACTTCAAAAATCCCCCACGCTCGCTTCGTCGAAACCGCTCAATTCGCACGCCCCGGGGAACTGTCTCCCAACACCGGCCACGGACACCATTGGTTCGGCAATGCCGAAAGCTACTTCCTCATCGGCGATGCCCTCGGCAAAGCCATGGTCGACGTTCTGGAAAAACAACGAAAATAAAAAAGACCTCCCGGAAATCCCGGAAGGTCTTTGTTTTGGGTTTTCTGCAAATTTGCTTTGCGTGTCACCACGGATCCTCATTGAGTCGGCCGGACACCTGTGGTGCCAGCGGGGAACGGACTCTCGAACGGACCGTAGGTCTGCACCGATCCGTCGCCGGCGATATTGTCGTGTCGCTAGATGACATGGGGTTGTCAGGCGGGGGTGGAACCCGCCAACCTGACAACCGTTATGATTACAGATAGAACGTCTACCAAATCCCACGCCACGATCAAGCTCGGAATCGATGCCCACGCGAAGTGGTATTACGTGGCCCGGCAGCTGGACGGGGCCACCCCGCAGCCGGTGCAGAAGATGGACCTCGATGGCCTCCTGCACTTCGTGGCCAAACAGCAACGCCTGGCCCGGGAAGTGCACACCTGCTACGAAGCGGGGGCCTTCGGCTTCTACCTGCACCGCAAACTCGTGGCGATGGGAGTGCACAACGTGGTGGTGCAGCCTCAAGACTGGGACGAGCGGGGCAAGCGGGTGAAGACGGACCGGATCGACGCCCTGGCGCTTTGCCAGCGGCTGGACCGCTACGTGCGGGGCAACCGCAAGGCCTTCAGCGTGGTGCGGGTGCCCAGTGAGGAGGAGGAACGGGAGCGGACCTTGAGCCGGCAGCGCCAGCAACTGGTGCGGGAACGGCAGCGGCTCCAGGCGATGGGCCGCAGTCTGCTGGCGATGCACGGGATCCATGTCACCGGGAAGTGGTGGAAGGGTAAGACCTGGGCGATGATCGGAAGTGAGGCCCCGGAGTGGGTGGTGGAGCGACTCGAGATCTTCATTAGGCTGATCGAACCGGTGGAGGCCGAGGAGCGGAAGCTGACCGAGGCGATCCAGGAGGCGGCGCGGGACCGCAAGATTCCGAAGGGAGTCGGGCCGCTGAGCTTCGAGGTGCTGCGTCGAGAGGTGGGGGACTGGTCACGCTTCAACAACCGCCGCGAAGTCTCAAGCTACACGGGTCTGTGTCCGCGGGAGCACAGCAGTGGAGGCAAGCGGCGGGGCGGAAGCGTCAACAAGAGCGGCAACCCGCGGGTGCGGGCGATGCTCGTGGAGATGGTGTGGCGCATGATCCGCTGGCAGCCGGGCTACCACGCTCTGCGCAAGTGGATGCCGGTGCTGGGCGACGCCAAGCGCAGTGCTGCGGCGCGCAAGAAGGCGATCGTGGCGGTGGCACGGCAGTTGGCGGTGGATCTGTGGCGGCTCTTCACCGGGCAAACCACTGCCGAAAACCTCGGACTGATTTACCTTCCCCACGCGGCCTGAGTCTTGACCCATGAAACCGAACCAAAACGAAACCACCTGACCAATCACCCACTCACAAACCGAACTTTACCGCCATGATGGTGTCACGGATGTCGCGCGTCTGAAAAATTCCGTGGGCGTTACAAAGAGAACGTCCGGCTGCTAGATGAGACCGCATTTTCTTTCCTCGACCCGAATAGGTCACCTGGCGCTTTGCCAACGAGCAAACGCGCGGATAGCAGGCTGTGATCGTTGGAAGATCCACGACACTCCCAGTGGGAAGAAAGACTTTCGTAAAACTCAACCCGAGCCCAATCCCCGGCGGCTCCAGAACAGGCGGCTTCATTCCGCTCAAGGACGAATCCGGCATAACTCGCTGCGCTCGGCCTGCGGCACTTATTCCGTTTCGTCCTTGATCTCCATTGCGCCTCCCGTTGGGAGTAAATATGGGCTTTCAAGGAAGCCCTTTGGCAGACCTTGAAAGAGAGGACCGACCCCACCGAACCCGAATCAAGACCCCTACCGAACAAAAAAATCACACCCGGACTTGACCAACCTCATAGCAGGAATTTGCTTTTGGCGGAAAGGCCGCGGCGTTGGGGGCTGGCGTCATGCATGGGGGAAAAAGGGGGTTGACTGACAGGCACTCTACGCAATCCTTGACAGCGGTATGTCTACCAGTTTCACACCGCGGGACCTGCTTGATTTTTCAGTGGACCTGCAAGAGCTTGTTGGCTCCGAAACGTTTGAGCAAAGTTGCCTTTCCCTGCTCCGAAGCTGCGAGCTTCTCCCCGTCGGCGTGGCGCATCACATGCGATATCAACCGGCAACGGACCGCTCGGTAATCATCGACGAGAACGGAACGGTGGAACAGGAGGGTGGGCCTATCGAAAGGGTGATCGATACATTTTCGACGGAGCTGCCCGCTTTCAAGACCGCGGTGGAAACTGCGGATCAACCCGCCGCCCTTTCCATGTATCAATCCCGGGCGGAAATAGAAAAGTCCACGATTTGGAATGCCGTGATCCGCCCTTTCGGCATGGCGGATGTGCTCAATCTTCCCCTGATGCAGGCGGAAACCCGGCATAGTATTATCATGGCCAGCCCGAGAAGATTCGATGATCGTGACCTTGATCTGGCCGAGGTGTTGCGTCGCCAGATCATTGCCGCGATGCGCAACCACTACTGGCTGAAGCACGCGGAAGCAAACGGCAGGCATTTCGAAGAGGTCAAAGGCCGATCAGTGATTCTTGAGCCTGCGAAAGACGGTTCGTTTCATGACTGGGGGCTGGTTGCGCACCGTCTCGCCCAGGGCGATGCCTACGCCTTTCCCGCCAGCCCCCCGGCCGACCTCGTTGAATGGTTCGGGAGGCATGTCGCTCGGTTTCCCCTTCAATCGACGGATATGAATCGGGCTAGGTTTCAGCTGGACAAGGCAAGCGATCTCTCGGTGCACGCGGTCTTTTTGAGCAGCCGCGATGGTCGCCACCGCTTGTTGCTCTACTTGCCGAGCGGGGTGCCTGCCGGCCTGGGCTTGACCAAACGGGAAATCGAAGTCCTGAATTGGATTTGCCATGGCCGCGGCAACAAGGATATTTCCACCGTGCTCGGCATCAGTCACCACACGGTGCGTCGGCATGTGGAAAAAATTTTTCAAAAGCTGCACGTTGCCACGCGGAACGAGGCCGCTGCAATCGCCCGTGGCTGGTTTGAGGACTGACACGAACGGCCAGAAGGCGGAGCTTCACTTCCTGTCTGCCGGCTCGAGTTCGCTGCGGAATTCAATCCAACTCCCCGGCAATCGACTGAGGTGCCACACCCTGGTCATTCCACACCGGCCATGCTGAGATGTCCGGGCCCAGTCCCCCGGCTTCCTCGACACCAAACTCACCGGGTTTGCAGCGTAGTGCTTTTCCGCTATGACACTGCCCCGGGCTTCACTTGGCCTTGGACCTCCCGGCGACGGCGGAAGAGGACAGAGCCTGCAATCATGAGGGCGAGGCCGAGGACGCCGGAGGGCTCGGGAATGGCATTGATCGACCCGGGAAGCGCTCTGACGGGCTCATTCTGAATACGAGCAATTTCACTGCTGCTGATGACTTCGTCCCAAATTGCGACATCATCGATATATCCTTCGAAATTGCGTCCTGTCCCCGCGCGGTGTCCACCGATGACGAGGCCATTCCCGGCATCGATCAACGTCCCTGCCTGCTCATTATCGGAAGCGATGCGGGTGACGAGAGTGCCGTTGATGTACGAATCCAGAGTGTCGGTCGTCGAATCGTAGGTGGTGATCACATTGACCCACTCCTGAGTGGGGCTGGAAAATTCGTAGTGTTGATCACTGATATTTCCCACCGAAGTGTAAACTTGCGCGACATCTTCGTTTGAAATGTCCCTGAGTCCCAGCGAAATCGGGTGGCTCTGGGATCCGCCGACTGTATCGTTCTGGGTCGATTCCATCACGAAATATCGGTCGGATCCCGTGATGTCCGCGACATCGAGGTAGTACCATGCCGAGTAGGAGAAGCTACTGCCCTGCTCGAGCATGTTGCCCGAACCGGAGTCAGTAAACAGATATTGACTTTGATCACGGCTGAAAGAGGCACTTGAACTCCCGAACTTGGTTTCAACCGAGGAGATACTGGCGCCACCGGAGCCACCGAACGCAGTCAGATCGAAGTCGCTGCCGCCGACGTAGGCATTGAAGCCTGCGCCGGGTAGGCTTTCTTCGAAGGGGTAGTAGACGACGAGCTCCGCGTGGCACGTCAGATTTGTTCCAGCGGTGACGAGGATGGCCGCTAATTTCAGTTTCACCATCGTTGTGGATCTGAACATGGCTGTCGACTTTGGGAGTGGGTCTTGAAGTCTGAAGTAGGGTTGAAAACGGAGCCAGGCGAGACAGGCCTTTATTGACGCTCTAGGGGACAGGTGGTTTCCAGTCAAGGGCGGGATTTTTAAAAAAATCAAGGCCTTTGTGAGGCCGCCCTGGCCTTCGTCCCCCGCGGGGGAAATTTCTGGTTTGTCAGGTGTCATCTCAGTCATGATCGACAGGACAGTGAACGACCACATCGCCCTGTTCCATAGGCCGAATGCCCTATTTCTGAATCTTCCCAAAATTCGGGTTGCAAGTGAGGTGTCCGCGGGCAGAATTCGAGTGGCCGATTTCGCCCCTCAGCGGTAGGCGGAATGACCTAATTTGGGCTCGCCCCCTTGCGATCCCATGATGGCGACACAAGAGAATGTTCACCATCTTCGAAACACGATGAAAACAGCACTTCGTTTTTTAGCGCTTCTCTTTCTGCCGACTTCAGGGTCTCGTGCCGAACTCGTCGCCTTCGGCGGTGGCCTGCAGGTCGGCTTCACGAACATCGGCGACGCCGGGAATGCAGCGGATACGACGGGTGCCCCGGATCCGGCGACGTCGGAGGACTACGAGTTTCGCATTTCGACCTGCGAGATCTCGCCAGCGCAGCGAGAGGCGGGATCATCTTTCTGCCGGATTTGGTGCCCTTCGCGGTTTCGAGTGGAAGAAATTTTCCCACAGGGTGGTTCCCAGTCGGCGGCGGGGTGCTGAAGTAGCTGTTTCATCCCCATGTCCCCATCCTGCCCACCTCCGAAGAACTCGACGGTCCCGCTCCCGGAAAACCCGAAGGTGAAAGGAAAATGGGTGGTCAAACGCAAGCGGAACCCCTGGGTGCGACGTATTGCCGTGGTCACCCTGCTGCTCGCCGTCGCGGCGGGCACTCTCTACTGGAAACGTGCCGCCCTGCGGCACCACGCCAACGACTGGAGCGCGGATCGTCACCTCGCCCACGCCGAGCGTGAGCTCGCAGCCGGCCATCATCGCGTCGCGCTTTCCCGGGCTCTCACCGCGCTCGAACTGGATCCTCGTCGGATCGAGCCGCTTCGGGTGCTTTGTGCCTCGGCCCGGGAACTCGACGACTCGCGTTCGCTCGTCCTTGCCACCGCCCTGGCTCGTCACCCCGAGGCGACAGACCCGGACCGGATCGACGCGCTCTCCGTTTTTGCCGAGGTGGGGATCGGGTCGAGGTGACGGGATTGCGCCCGTCACCCCTCCCACACCACCGGACAAGCGGTTTTCCGCATCCGGCGGTTGAACAACGGCCTCTTCTCTAGCCGCTCATTTCTGAGCCGCCAGCTTCGGCAAGATCTGATGGAGTCAGGAATCGGTATTTCCTCAGCCGCTTGTTGCTGAGCGCGGTGTGCATGACGGCATGAGCTGCCATGCGCCACGCTCCGCGGCTGCTGCCACCCAGGCGCACTTGCTTCGGTGGCAGGCCGAGACGACGAAGGGCATTGCATCTCCCCGCCGTCTTGTGCCACCTCAGCCAGAATAGCTTGCGGATGTGTCGACGAATCCACTTCGAAAGTGAACTCATCCGCCACGGCACTTCAACAAGCCGGAAGTAGCCATACCACCCTCTTAGATAGGTCAGCCAATGGTCACGGATCGCTTCGGAGGACTTCTTTTGTCGACGATTATCAAAGTGCTCTCGCACCTTGTCTTTGAACCGATTCAGGCTCTTTTGCGACAAATCCAGACGTCCTTTCTGATCGATCCGGTACCCCAGAAAGCTCCCTTCATCCGGAGGACGGACTTGGCTTTTCTCCCGGTTCACTTCAAGCCTCAGGACCTTTTCGATCCACTTTACGATACTCTCGTAAA
The DNA here is from genome assembly GCA_023263995.1 of Akkermansiaceae bacterium. Taxonomy (GTDB): domain Bacteria; phylum Verrucomicrobiota; class Verrucomicrobiia; order Verrucomicrobiales; family Akkermansiaceae; genus SW10. The sequence continues at coordinate 20,840 of JALQTQ010000001.1, forward strand.
TGCGCTGTGCGCTGCGCTCACTTCCCGCGTAGATGGTCACATCGTCGGCGTAGCGACAGAAGGCCACTCCGCGCGATTCCAGTTCCTTATCCAAAGCATCGAGATAGATGTTGGCCAATAGCGGGCTCAAGGGGCCCCCTGAGGGACGCCCACCGTGCTCTTGCTGATTTTACCATTCTCCATTGCTCCGGCACGCAGGTAGCTACCAATGAGCCGAAGCAGGGGTTTATCCCTGACTTTCTGCCCAACGGCACGCATGAGGGTGTCGTGGTTGACGTGGTCGAAGAACGCTTTGATGTCGAGGTCAACAACCCAGGTCTTGCCTTCTTGGACATAGCTTTGGGCTGTTTTCACCGCATCGTGAGCGCTCCTGTTCCTGCGAAATCCATAGCTATGCTCGCTGAAGCCGGGGTCGAAGACTGGGTCCAGCACTCCGACCACGGCTTGTTGGATCAAGCGATCCACGGTCGTCGGAATCCCGAGTTGTCTTTCTCCCCCAGCTGGCTTGGGGATACGCACCCGCCTCACGGGCGAGGGTTTGTATTTCCCAGCCACGAGTTTGGCTTGGATCTTACTCCAATGTCGGCGCACGTGCTCCGACAAGTCCTCGACTTCGATTCCATCAATCCCGGCAGCTCCTTTGTTGGCTTTCACCTTCAGGTAGGCCGCTCGCAGATTCTCAGAACTCAGAACGAGGTTCATCATTTCTTCATTCAGCACTTTCTTTTCACTCACCTCCGCTGTCGAATGGTCCTCGCCCGTCGCGGCTCGGGTTCTCGCAGATCCATTGCAGTCTCCTTTGCCGCCAGGTCCGGAAGCTGCCTGTGGGGCCACTCCGTCCTGTTTCGACTGACTACTCGGATCATTCATCAAGGTTGGTTCGGCTGTCTGTTTCGTTTGTTCTTCTGCCCTTCGCTCCGCTGGCTTTCACCAGTTTCTACGCTACTACGGCGTCTGCTGACTTCTCAGCTGCTCTCACAGCCGAGATCTCCCCGGGTAAGGTGCGATGACTTTCAGCCTGTGCCGTTCGGCTCTACCTGGTGTGTCTTTCGATGACGTGTTGGATTTCGCATTTCCTAGCATGCTAATCGCCCACACCCGGCCTCGCTGCCGATTCGTGTTCCTACGGTCGTGCTTTTGATCCACGCTTCCTTCACCACCTCGGTCGCCCTTGGTGGCTTGCGCTTCACTACGGTTCTTTGTCATTCTGTCCGGTAATCTCATTTCATATTACGAGTCATCGCCCATGCCGGGCGCACTAGGCCGATCCTCGTAGGACCGGCCGCCAGCCACCCCTAAAATTAACCAGCCTATGAGGTGGCTGTGTTTTCAATCGGTAAATTTTGACCCTGTTGCCCAATCTTCGTTTGGTTTCTCAATAATCGCGGAGTCGGAGGACTTCTCCATCACAATCTGCGAGTTGCGAGGCATTCCTGGACCTTCGGCAATCTTACTCACTTGCTTAGCGGGAGGCTTTGGGATTTTCCGGACGAGGAGGCGGAATCTCGGAGAGTGAGTGAGGTGGTGAACTGCTATTAGTCTGGGAAACTGAAAAGGCGGGAAACTGAAAAGGAGTGCAGTCGATGGCGAAACGATTGCACGAGGATGGTTTGATCAGCCGGACTCCCGGAGGGATAAATCTCTTATGAGACTGCTTTTCGGAGCGGAGTTTCAGTCCTGTCTTTCCCCGGCCAAAGCCGGGAGGGGGGCTGCTAGGCATATGACACTTGAAAGCTGCCAGCGGCACCTTTGGCGACACCGCAAGCACAACGGCAAGTCAGCGGCCGAGGGCTCGCAGGGCAAGCCTCTGAGCATCAGCACGCAACGGGTTCGCCTTGGCACCCTCAAGGAGTACTTCACGAAGATAAAGGTCCGCCGATTTCTTTGGCTGGATGAGTTTCCAGGGCCAGCAGGTCGGTCACCACCACCTCAAACATCCGCTTTTAACCACACCGAAAAAGACTGTCCTGCAGGCGCGATGGGGCCGACCAAGCCAGCAAGCCGCCGAGCCCTTCACACAAAGAGAAGAGCCACATCCTGAATGCAAAAGAAGCGGCCATTGAGGCCGCTTCCTGATCGATCTAGGAAGGATCTTTATGCTACTCCGTCACTCTCAGGAAGAGCTTCGGAGCATTGGGAACAGGGTTCACGATTGGCCCAACCGTGGTGCTTGTTCCATCGGCGGGGATGCCATCGATCAACTCGTTGCTGAAGTCCACGAGGTCGGTGGACCAGAAGACACGATAGGACTTCCCAGGCACCGATGTGAAGGTAAGGGTCAGGCCGTCGGTTGAGGCGTCGTATTGGATGGAGGTGATCTCAATCTCTCCGGAGCCGAGGATGGCGTCGGGACCGGCGGTAAAGCTTGCCTGCACGGCAGCGTCATTCATCGCCCCTTCGTAAATGCGGAACTCGTTCAACCGGCCCTGCAGATAATTGTCGCCAGTCCAGTTCGAGCGTCCGAGCCAGTTGTTGACGTCATTCATGTCACGGGGAGTGAAGGTAGTGGTGCGGGAGCTTTGCCTCACACCATCGCGGTAGACAGTCAGCTGCCCTCCTCCGTTTCCGTCGGAAGTCCAGATTCCCGCAACGTGATATTCCCGACCGATAGAACTGGCGAGCGCGGTGTCGGCCGCTTCCTCGTCGCCATCGACCGGTCCGACACCCCCTCCAGCGGCGAGGCCGTCGGCGTTACGAACGGAGGTGCGCTGGAGGTTGAGATCGACTCCCTGGGAGGGGGCATAGATGAAGTAATCCAGGCCCTGGCTGACACCGGTCATCGTGGAGGTCACTTCCCCGATCTCGGTGGAGCCAAAGTCCCAGATTCTTCCCCAATTCTGGATCGCATCCATCGTATACCATGCCTCGAAAGTGACGTGGTCATGCGCAGAGAGAAGTCCGTTGGGCAGGTCGACGTAGGCGGCATCCGCAGAAGCACCATCGCCCCCGGGAAGAGACAAGGCATTTCCCTGCCAAGTGGCGTTATTCCCGACGATCGTTCCATTGGCACCCCCGACCGAGTCCACGATCACGGTGCCTGGGCCGGCCGGACCGGCCGGTTCATTAAAGGAGTAGCGATGGGCCAGACCGGGGGTCGTGGCATCGACGGCGAGTGGGTTGGTTCCACCCGCGACCTCCGGTCCGTCGTTGATTCCGTCATCGTCGCTGTCGGCGTCGAGCGGCAGAGTCTTGGTGGTATTGATCTCGTCGCCATCCGAGAGGCCGTCGCCGTCGCTGTCGGGATTCACGGGGTCAGTATTGGAGGTATTGACCTCCTGCCCATCATTGAGGCCGTCGCCATCGGTGTCGTCATCATTGGGCAGGGTGCCAATCTGAACTTCCTGCAGGTTGCTGAGACCATCACCATCCTCGTCAAGCGCAGCATCTGACGCGCTATTGGGATCGAGGAAGACGTATTGCGTTTCGATCCCGTCGATGATGCCATCGTCATCGCTGTCGGCATCGAGAGGGTCGGTGTAGTGATTGTTAATTTCCTCGTTATCCGAGAGCGCATCATCGTCGCTGTCAGTGTCAAGAGGATCAGTGTTGTGAGTGATGACTTCCTCTCCGTCGCTTAGTCCGTCATCATCGCTATCGCCGTCGTTCGGGATAGTCTTTCGTTGAAATTCCTCGAGGTTGCTGAGGCCGTCCGCATCTTCATCGAGATCGGCATCGTCTGGATTGTTCGGGTCGAGGAAGGTGTAGAGATCCTCGTAGGCGTTGGGAATCTGATCGCCATCGGAATCGGCGGCGTAATCAATGATCGTCTCTGGCCCAGCCTCGATGTTGGAGATGACCTGCTGCTCCGTGAGGGCGGCGTCATAAATACGAAACTCGTCGTAGGTCGCATTGATGTTGGCGTCGGCGGTCCAGTTGGAGCGGCCCAGCCAGTTGTTGACGTCGTTGATATCGGCAAGGTTAGAGTTGACCACACCGTCGGTTGTCAGTCTCACCCCGTCACGCCAGTAGTTGATTTTGCTGGTTCCCACACCAGTATCCTCCCAGGTGACGGCGAAGTGGAAGGTTTGCCCCCCAATCGTGGGGACGCCGCTGTCGAAGGTGTAAATGCCACCTCCACCGGGGTCTTCATTGCGGACCTCGATGCGCTGTAAATTGTAATCGCCGCCGCGCGTGGCCGACAGGAGAAGGTAATCTGTTCCGGTGCCTCCGCCGCCGGGCCCGCTCAATTCGGAGAACTCACTGGAGCCGAAGTCGAAGACGCGGCCCCAGGGTTGGTCGGTGGAGTCGATCGTGATCCAACCTTCGATGGTCACGGCGGTGTGAGTGGAAAGGAGGCCGTTGGGGAGATCTCCGTAAGCTTGGGTGGCCGAGCTTCCACCCGGAAGATCCAAACCGGTCCCGGTGAAGATGGCCCCGGCTCCCAGGACGCTACCATCGGCCCCCCCCACTGAATCAGTCAAGGTGGCCCCGGTGGCATCTCCGGCGGGGTTATTGAAGGAGTAGCGATGGATTAGTTGTCCATGCAGGGGTGTTGAGGCCCCGACGAGGCTCAGGAAAAACCCCGAGCGCAGAGCTTTATTAATTTTCATGATGTTTGTTGCCTGATTCTTTGGTTGATTGTGTGATGAATAAATTACCATCGATTGTCTTCGCTCATAGGTTTTTTTCGACACCTTTCATGTAAAAAAGCGACACAGGATTGATACTCAGGGTCCTTCCTTTTTCCTGACCGCTCCATGCAACGGTCAACGCGGAAGATTCAAAATGGTCGTGTTCGATTTGACTTCCAACGTTTCGATCGAGCCATCGGGCCGGCGTATCTCTGCCGCAGTCTTTTCGGACGGCTTCGGAAAAACCAGAATGGGTGACGATTGGGCCAAGTAGCTCCCTCCGCCCGATAGTTCGCGGGTCAGACCGTTGAGGGTGACTCTTGTTCCAAGATCTGACGGGGAGAGAGGGACGACCAAGGTCTCGCCTTTGCTTTGATTCACATAGGTGATGATTTGTCCGTCGTTGATGCCGAACACCAAGTCGGGGCGTCGGTCTCCATTGAAGTCCGTGATGGTTAGGCTCCGGGCATCCTCCGGGATCACGAGACCACTCTCCGAAGCTGTCATCGGGAAGAGGTTCCCGTTCCCGTCGTTTTCCAAGACGAGGCCTAGGCCGCCGTCCATTCTTCCGGTCTCCCGCTGAGGGTGGTAAAAGTTTTGCGCGAGCACCCCGTCGAGGTCGCCATCGCCGTCGAAGTCCTGCAAGACCACGCCGAAGGCCGGGGCGGTCTGGGCAAATCGGGGCAGCGGTTTCCATGAAAAGCGGGCACCTCCTTCATTGAGGAGGACACCTGATTCGAGGGTGTTGGCGGAAAACTTGAGGGCATTCTCGAGGCGGGAGTCTTGATACAACTCATCGAGGGCAGCGGTGGCAAAGTTATGGAAGGTTCCGACCTTCGCTTCCAGCGAGGGCATCGCACTCTTCGAGCAACTGAATCCCCGTCGCGGCAGAAGTTTACCCTCAGCGATCTTGGCCTCGATCAGGTGAGGCTTGCCGCTGCCGTCGACATCACCGAAATAAATCAGGGCGGGTTTTTTTTCCGACGCCTTGTATTTGGTGTTGAGGCCAAAGTTGGTGACAAGGTAGTCGAGGTCGCCATCGCCATCGAGGTCGCCGGCCGCAATGCCGTTCCACCACCCCGTTCTTGTGGTTAGTCCAGCAACTTCGCTATGGTCGGTGAGCTTTCCTTCTTCGTTTTTCAAAAACATGACCGGCCCCCATTCGGTGGTGATGAGCAGGTCGGGCCACCCGTCGTCATCGGCGTCAGAGAAAACAGCACCGGTGACCAAGCCAAGGTTGGGGAGGATCCTTGAGGTGAAAGTTCCTCCCTGGTTGAGCAGAAGTTGGCTGGGTGGTGCCTTGGGATATTGCCCCGGAATGAGTCGTCCGCCGACAAACAAATCGAGGTCTCCATCACGGTCGACATCGGCACAAGCCACCGGGCCGGAGCTGACCGGGAAGTCGGGAAGAGCTCCTGCGGGAGCGGCAATCAGATTCCCTTTGCCATCGTTGAGGTAGAGTCGATCGAGATAGGTCGGGTGACTGGGCGGAGCTTCCGTGCCACCGCTGGCGACGTAGAGATCAAGGTCGCCGTCCAGATCGGCATCGAAGAACAGGGCCCCCATGTCTTCGCTGTCTTTTGCTTCTTGAAGTACGACTTGTTTCTTAGGGATAAAGGATCCATCGTTCTCCCGGAGAAATATCTGACCGGCTTGCCCCCGGGCACCTCCGAGAAAGAAGTCATCGTCGCCATCCCCGTCGAGGTCCCCCCAAGCCATCCCGGGTCCGTTTTGGGAGAGTTTATTAGGTAGCAAGGGCTGGAGCTGGAAGTCATCGAAGGGAGTTTCTTGATGGACTGCTTCGGGCAAGTGATTGGAAGCGGCGAAGAGCGGGGTGGGAGATGGAGGGGTGGGCGGGGTGGGCTGGCCCACCGGTTCGGAGACGAGATAGCGTTGGTCAGCGGCCAAGTTTTCGAAGACTTGACGGACGTTTCCGGGCCAACGGATTTCGAGGCGGTCCACCCGATCGGAGTCTCCCAGTCCGAAGATCGCCGTGGGGTCGCTGGCCGAAAGCCAACCTCGGGCCGAGGTCACGCTGCGGGATTGCAACCCCTTACTGGTGGTCACCAGAATGGTTGCTCCCAGCCCACGGCGATTGCTGGCCACTCCCCGGAGAGTCACCGCGATGCGATGTTTTCCGCTGGTGTGGTTGCGATAAATGCTCACCGGACCGTCGGCATTACTGACAATAAGGTCGTTGTCACCATCACCATCGAGATCAGCGGTGGCGGCCCCAAAGCTGACCCCGTTTCTCTCCAAGCCCCAGTCTTGTCCGGCTGGCTCGAAGCGCAGATCTCCGAGATTGCGGAAGGCGAGATTGTTCTCTTTTCGCATCGGCTTTTCGAGCCAGAATTTCCGATACTCCGGCGAACCGGGAGTGAGATTCTTCTTGGCAAAATTGGAGAGGTCCGAGTTCATATTGTCCCGCATTATGCCGTTGGTCACAAAGAGATCGACGAGCCCGTCCTGATCGAAGTCCTCGATGCGAGGGGACCAAGTCCAGTCGGTGCTGGAAAGGCCTGCGAGAAAAGCCACCTCTTGAAAGCGCCCCCTTCCCGAGTTCAAAAAGAGGGAGTTTCGCATAAACTGGCGGGGTTCAGCCCAATCGAGAAACCATCCGCTGTCGTCCATGTTGCCCATCATGACCTTCTCCCGGTAGTGGGAAGTCGCGGACATGTCGGAGGCAAAGAGGTCGGGCAGTCCGTCATTGTTGAAATCGCCGACATCACTTCCCATCGAAAACCACGGGGTGTGTGGGGTGGCTTCTCGAATGACGTTTTCAAAGGTGCCATCGCCCCGGTTGCGGTAAAGCATATCGGGGCCGGTGTAGTCGTTGGAGACGTAAAGGTCGGCATCGCCATCGCTATCGTAATCGAGCCAAGTGGCAGAGAGAGTGAAGTAGGCACCATCGATGCCGGAGGATTTTGACACGTCGACGAACTTGCCGTTGTCATTTCGGAACAGATGATCGAATTGGGCTGCTTCGGTGCGTCGTACCTTGTCGCCTGGGAGGTAGAGGAGTTCCCAGTATTCCCGGAGTTCGGGGAGAACCACGGGGACTTCCACCCCATCGCTTTCGCGGGGGACAAACTTGACCTGAAATTTGGTTCCGGGCGGGGGGGCCACCGCAGTGGTGGCGAGGTAGCCGTCGAGGTCGCCGTCGTTATCGATATCGGCAAAGCTCATCATCATACTACCGCCTTGATAATCGAGACCAAGCTCTTTGGCCTGATTGACAAAGGTTCCGTTGCCTTGGTTGAGGTAGAGCTTGTTGGGGCACTGATATCCGCAGGCGAAGAGATCGAGGTCGCCGTCGTTGTCGAGATCGACAAAGCTGGCTCCAGTCCCCCAAAAGTCCGGATCGGCCAGGCCCGCTGAGTCGGTCACGTCCTGAAATTTGAAGTCGCCAAGATTGCGGTAGAGCCGGTTGCCTCCCGACGGACTGGTGATGTAAAGGTCGGGAAGATGGTCACCATCATAGTCTCCAGTGCAGATTCCGCCGGCGGGATTGAGGAAGAGGAATTCCTTGAGGTGTTTTTCGGGGTCATCCCAGTGCATCCCGAAGTCCACCCCGCTCCTGGACGGGTCGATGAGTTCGAAGAGTGGCAGGCCTTCCTCGCGGAAGACTCGTTCGGGCAGCGGGGTAGAAGTGAGGGTTCCTTCCAACACGAGAGGCGCGGGCGGGTCCGCTGGTGTGACCTCGCTCTTTCCTTGTGATGGAGTCTCATCGCAGGAAATCAGCAAAGCCGGTGCAGCGATCAGGGCTCTCAGGAATGGTCGACGGAATTTCATCGTAAGTTGCAGCTTGAAAAAGAGAGGAGATCAGGGCGAGTCACAAATGGCCAAAAAACCCGTCCCTGGTGAACGGGACGGGTGATGAGGCAACGTCGGTTCGACAGACCGCGCCTAGCGACGGCGAGCGCCCGCCAGCAAGAAAAGTCCAAGCAGCCCGAGCAAAATGCTTTTTGGTTCTGGAATCAGGGTATTTGGGCCGGCGGCGAGGCTGGCAGCCACCTCGCCACCACTCAAGGCGTGGTCATAAATCCGGAATTCATCAAAGGTCCCATCAAGGTTGGCATCGCCAAGCCAAGTGGAGCGACCAAGCCACATGTTCACGTCATTGAGATCGCCGAGATTGGAACTCACCGCGGCATCGGTCAGCTCCTGCACTCCATTGCGCCAGTAGTTGATTTGGCTTGTGTCTTCACCGGTATCTTCCCATGAAATGGCAAAGTGGAACGGCGTGCCGAAGGTGTAAGGATTGGCATCATCGAAAGTTGTGATCCCTCCCCCGGCCGGGTCTTCATTCCGGACTTCGATACGTTGTGAGTTGTAGTCTCCTCCGATGGCGGCGCTGAGGAACAAGTAATCGAGGCCCGCCGTGCCGCCACCGTTGGTGTTACCCGGTCCGGTGACTTCACCACCGGCTCCACCATGTTCGGTGCTGCCAAAGTCAAAAATGCGGGCCCAGTTTCCGGCATTGCCGCTGACCGTGACCCAACCCTCGATGGTGACGGCAGTGTGGGTGGAAATGAGATTGTTGGGGAGGTCACCATAAGCTTGGGTGTCCGAGCCCCCGCCCGGAAGATCAAGACCGGTCCCGGTAAAGTTGGCTCCGGCACCGCGGACAACTCCATCCGCCCCGCCCACCGAATCGGTGAAAGCAGACCCGTCAGGCGCTCCCCCAGCGGCGTTGTCAAAGCTGTAACGGTGAATCAGGGCACCAGGCGCGAGCATTGATCCGCCCCCAAAGAAGAAGAAAGTTCGAATAAGAATTGTGTTCATTGTGTGTCTGTAAGGGTCCAAGTTGACACCCCGCAGGTTGTGAAGAGTTTGTCTGGAATTCTAGGAGAAAGGCGACAATCATGTGTATTTTTCCGCCATTTCCCCGTTACCAGATGGTGAAGCACCCTTTCAGGCACGAACCCGAATCGACTCCATTGTTGGGCTGGAGGCAGCGACTTCGGGCAGCGAAGGTGACCCCGACTCACATCACGGCAACAGCTCCGCCATTTTTGTTGGCACCCCATCACCCCTGTTCCCGATTTCAGGAACCTCGCCGCTCAAAATAAATTGCCATCAAACGACACCAGCCGACCATGACTTGACCAAGACCCATCTCTCGCACTTAACTTGCGGCATGGGGAACCTGCGAACAATGAAAATGGTCATGGTATCCAGTGGCTGGGCGACCGGGCTCCTGGCCCCCAGTATTGCCACTGGCCTGACGATCGCGCTTGATGCCCCGGATGGCATCGATCCCCAAGCCCTCAGCGGCTTTCATTCAGCGGCATTCTACTGGTCCACGGTTCTCGCCGATGACGTGGAAGTCCGCCTGGCGGTAGACTTCACTTCGCTGCCCGCAGGAGTGCTGGGGAGCACGCGTGCCACCTACGGCAGCTTCGAGGTTTCCGATGTCTTTTCCGCCCTGTCGAGTGACGTGACCTCCGATCATGACCTGATCGCAACGTCCCATTTCCCCTCGCTGAACAATGAAACTTTTCTCTCCTTCATCACTCAGACTAACACCGAAGGTGGGAGCACCTCGACCAGCCTCGACAACGACACTTCCATCGTTGATCCGGTCACGGATGAAAACCTGAACTCTGCGGCCAACAACAACCGCTTCTTGGTGCTAACGACCGCGAATGCGAAGGCGATCGGGTGGCAGGCTCCCGATCCAACGGCGAGCGATGGCTCGATCACCTTCAGTTCCGGCTTTTCCTGGGACTTTGATCCGACTGATGGCATCGAAGACGGCCGTCAGGACTTTGTCGGCGTGGCGATTCACGAAATCGGGCATGCTTTGGGCTTCGTCAGTGGCGTCGACGTTGTCGACCAAGCCATCGACTTATCGGTCGACCTCGATCCATACGCTGTCTTCTCGATTCTTGACATGTATCGCTACTCCTCAGACGGGACGCTCAACCTCGCTGCTGGAGTCGAGTCCTACTTCTCGCTCGACGGTGGCACGACCAGCCTCGCCACCTTCTCGACCGGCGTCTCGAATGGCGATGGCTGGCAGGCGAGCCACTGGAAAGACGACCAGAACTACGGCTTGATGGACCCGACCGCCAACCCGGCAGGGCAATCCAACAGCATCTCGCAACTGGACCTCCTCGCTTTCGACGTCATCGGCTGGGACCTCCAGTTGTCGGCCATTCCCGAGCCGACCTCCACCCTCGCCATTGGCCTGCTTCTCGCTTCTTCCCTCGGTTTTCGCAGGCGGACTCCGACCAGCCGCTGAACCTCCTCACGGCCTCGTCAATCGCCTGCTCCTTCAACGCCATTTCACCGATCAAAAGCGCGGCGCTTGGCAGGGAGCACCGGGGCAAAGCTCGCTGGAAATAGCAACCAGATTTGTTTCGATGGGACCATTTTCGGGGTGACGATGGACCGACTGGTCCCAGCCCAATGACGGATTGATGGTAGGTTTCGGATGTGTTACTCATCCTTGTCGTGGCTGCGAATCTACTTGTCCTGATCTGGCTCACCCTCCTTTCCTCCGGGTCGGCGGAAGAGTGGTGGTCGTTCCAGGGGCTCGAACGGCCGCCGCTTCCCGAGGGGCCGGAAGACCATCCGATCGACCGTTTTGTGCGGGCCAAATTGCGCAAGTTGGGAATGGAGGCGGCCGAGGAGGCGGACCGCCGGATTCTCGCCAGGCGGGTGGCCTTTGATTTATGGGGAGTGCCACTGGAGCCGACACGACTCGAGGCCTTCGTGAAGGACGATCGACCTGAGGCTTATCACGAGTTGGTTGATGAATTACTGGCCTCGCCAAGATATGGGGAACGGTGGGCCAGGCACTGGTTGGACGCGGTTCACTACGGTGAAACCCATGGCTATGACAAAGATCAGCCCCGGGAAAATGCCTGGAGATATCGGGATTATGTCATTCGTTCCTTTAATCAGGACAAGCCTTACGAGCGATTTGTCAGGGAACAAATCGCGGGTGATATCCTTTGGCCGACGACCGAGGACGGACTGGTGGGGCCGGGCTTTCTGGCCGCGGGGCCATGGGATTTCATCGGACATGCGGAGGTTCCGGAATCAAAGATCGACGGCAAGGTCGCTCGCCACCTGGATCGGGATGACATGGTGACGGCCACCCTGAATGTCTTTTGCTCGCTCACCGTCCAATGCGCGCAATGCCATGACCACCGGTCGGATCCGGTGACGATGAAAGATTATTACTCCTTGCAAGCGGTCTTTGCGGCCCTCGATCGTGCCGATCGTGAGTATGATCCTGATCCCGAAAGGGGGCGGAAGCGAGTGGCCCTGCAAGCGAAATTGAGTGAAGCCCAATCACGATTGCAACTGGCCGGAGGTGGAAAGACACGCCTTGGTTACCACAGCCTCGTTGCGGAAGAGGCCCGTGAGGAGAAGTGGGTTCAAGTGGACTTGGGTGAAATGCGGACGATTGAACGGGTGATTTTGGAAGGGGCGAAAGAATATGGATTTGACGACTTTGGGTTTCCCCACCGCTTTCGGATCGAAGGATCGGAAACGGAAAAGTTTGAAGACCCGGTCATCGTGTGGGCCGAAAACGCCGAAGATTTCCCCCGACCTGGAGCCAAACCGGTGGAGGTGGCCACCGGCGGAATCAGTGCTCGTTTCGTGCGGGTGGTTGCCACGAAGCTCTGGAATCGGCGACGTGCCGGAGAACCTTTGACCAATGATTGGATCTTTGCCTTGGGCGGACTCAAGGTGATTGCGTCGGGTGAGGTGGTTCCGCTCGCTGGGGTATCGTCCAAGGATACGATCGAAGCGATGCCGAGGTGGGGACGCGAAAATCTTCGCAAGCCACTCGGGGGAGCGACGGATGGGATCGAAGAGGAGATCGCCGAGCTCGAGGCAGAGCTTGGGAAGCTGCCTCCTGCCAGGGCTGCCTACGTCGCGATGGTGCATCACGGACAGGGCAATTTCGTGGGCCGCGGACATTTGGGAGGGAAGCCAAGAGAGGTGCGGATATTGGACCGGGGCGACGTGACCAGACCTCTGGACGTGGTGAAACCGGGAACGGTTCCGGGCCTCGTGGACGGAAAGGGCGCTTTTGACTTGAAGGAAGATCATACCGAAGGAGACCGCCGGGTGGCCTTGGCAAACTGGATCGTGCATCGCGACCATGTCCTGACCTGGCGCAGCATTGTCAATCGGATCTGGCAGGGGCACTTTGGCACCGGCTTGGTGGATACGGTCAATGATTTCGGGCGTCTGGGTGGCACCCCCTCTCATCCTGAGCTTCTTGACTGGTTGGCCGTCGAGTTCCGGGATGGTGGTGGGTCGTTGAAAGACTTGCACCGATTGATTTTGACCAGCGCAACTTACAAGCAGTCGAGCCGGGGGGTAGAGGTCAACCGATCCCAAGATGCCGCGAATCGCCTTCTTTCGCGGCAAAACCGGAGACGTCTGGAAGCCGAGGCAATTCGCGACACGATGTTGGTCGCGGCCGGGAAGATGGATTGGAAGATGGGAGGTCCGTCGTTCAAGGACTTTGTGATCGAGAAGCCCCAGCATTCGCCGCACTACCTTTACGAAAAGGCCGATCCATACGATGAGCAGACTTACCGGCGAGCGATTTATCGCTTTCTGGTGAGGTCGCAACCCCACCCCCTGATGGAGGCCTTGGACTGCGCGGATCCTTCCTTGCTGGTCGAAAAGCGTGGAGAGACCACGACCGCCCTACAAGCGCTGGCCATGATGAACAGCTCATTCGTGATGGCGATGGCGGAACACTTCGGGAACAGAGTGGAGAACGAAGGCGACAGGGCTGGAGCTGCGATTCGCCTGGCTCTGAGCCGAGAAGCCACCGACGAAGAGCGCGACAGCTTGAATGCCTACGCCAGTCGCCACGGGGCGGCCGCGATGTGCCGGATCATTTTCAACCTCAGCGAGTTCTCCTATGTCGATTGAATGGAAAACCAGGCGGGAATTCCTCTGGGAATCGGGTGGAGGACTGGGGGGAATCGCGTTGGCCTCCCTGCTCGGTTGTCGGGCCCAAGCCGGGAGCGGGGTGTTGCCAGAAGGGCACTTGCCAGCCAAGGCCAAGCGGGTGGTGCAATTTTTTATGGCCGGGGCGGCCAGTCATCTCGACTTGTTTGATTTCAAGCCCGAGCTCGTGAAGCGACACGGGCAGGACGCCGACTTCGGCGAGAAAGTGGAGGCTTTTCAAAATGGTCTTGGCCCTTGGATGAAACCGATCTGGGAGTTTTCGAGACATGGGGAATGCGGGAAGCTGTTGGGCGAAACCGTAGCCCCGCTGGGAGAGGTCGTTGACGAGTTGGCCTTCGTGCACAACCTGACCGGGAAAACCGGGGTGCATAGTCAGGCGACCTATCTGCAAGCGACCGGATTTGATCGTCCAGGCTTCCCGGGGATGGGAGCCTGGGTGAGTTATGGACTGGGTAGCCTCAACGAAAATCTTCCGACCTTCGTGGTCCTTCCCGATCACCGTGGTTACGCTTCGAATGGTCCCAAGAACTGGAGCGCGGCTTTCCTGCCGGCAGTCGACCAGGGCACAGTGATCCGACCGGGATCGACAAATCCGATCACGCATCTGACCCCACCCGCCGGCATGGGAAGGGGGGCCGAGAAGGAAGCCGCGCAAATACTGGCCAAGCTGAATGGCCGCTTCGCAGACCAGCGCCCTGAGGATTCCCGACTGGAAGCACGCATCCGGAGTTATGAACTGGCGGCCCGAATGCAGTTGGCCGCTCCCGAGGCTCTCGATTTGAAGCGTGAGCCGGAATATATTCGTAAGATGTATGGTTTATCGCCTGATGGGACGACGTGGCCCAAGGAGATCAACTGGAAAGAAGAAGCGGACTCCTTCGGGCGGAAATGTCTGGCCACCAGGCGGTTGCTTGAACGTGGGGTGCGATTCGTGCAGGTCTGGTCAGGAAATGACAATGGCTTTCCCCGGCGCAACTGGGACAGTCACGAAGATGTGGAACGTGATCACGGCCCCTTGAGTCGCGGCATGGCAATCGGGGCAGCGGCCCTGATCAAAGACCTCAAGCAGCGAGGGATGCTGGATGACACCTTGATTCTCTGGACCACGGAATTCGGACGCCTCCCCTCCACGCAGGGAACGAGAGGAAGAGATCACAACCCGCATGTCTTCACCAATTGGCTGGCCGGCGGGGGGATCAAGGGCGGGGTCACTTTCGGCGAAAGCGATGATTTTGGATTCAAACCGCTCGACCGCAAAAATCCAACCCAAGTCCATGATATCCATGCCACGGTCTTGCACTTGTTGGGAATCGATCACGAAAAGCTCACTTTCCGCAAGGAAAGCATCGACCGACGCCTGACCGATGTCCACGGACGCGTGCTTGGAGAGCTTCTCGCTTGACCATCCCGCAAGACCACCTGCGGCTCGCCTCTCCACCCACCAGAACTAAATCCATAAAAACACAAAGCTTTTTATTCCATCCTTTCCCAATGGACTCATCGGCGGTAAACTCCTCACCTGTCATGAGAGTGCTCCCCTTCCTTCTACTGACCTCGAGTCTCTGGTCTCACGCAGATTATCAAGTCGATGCCAACCTAGGCGTGCTCACCCCCGGAGTAGTCCAGGTCTCGGGCACCACGGCCGCAGTGGAAATCGATCCCGGCCCTCCCCCAGTGGTGATTGGCGGGCGCAACAATGCCTCTTTCGCCCGAGGACTGGCTCTCGTCGAAACCCTCAACTGGGGCAACGAATTCGTGATGCAATTTGAGGTCAAAGAGCCGTCGATCATCAGCCTGACCTCCATCACAATCGAAGGGGACCCTGACTTTTTCCTCCTCGAATCGCTTGCCACCGAATTCGACCCGAACCTTTCCAAGGAAGTGGCCACCGGGGCCATCGGGTTGGCCTATCTGGATGGCGAACCGCCGACCACCGAGACAATCGCGACCATCCGCCCCGGGGTCTACTATCTGAGTGTGGAAAATTTCGACGGCCCCGACGGCAATCTCACCCCGGGGGATTCTTCCTTTTCGATCGGGATCAGCATCAACTCCGCCAGCCGCCAGAGTCTGGCCATCGATCTAGGGGCCATCGCGCTCACGAACGAACCGTTCACCTTGGACACCGCAGGCTCTGCCTTCGATACCGCAGTGGCCGTCTACGACCAAGACGGACAACTGCTGACCCAAAACGACAATGCCCCGAACAGCACTCACAGCCTAGTCACTTTCGATCAGGGGCTTCCCAACGGCCTCTACTTCGTGGTCCTCGCTGGAGGCGATGTCAGCTTTGGTCCCAACTTGGTGGTCACCCCCGGAGGCGAGACCGGCGATTGGGTCCTGAACTTCCCACCGAATGGCAACTACCCTTCGGGGTCGGAACAGAAAGCCACTGCCAGTGGATCAGAGGACACCGAATCTCCAATCTTCTTCTTCACCGTCTCCTCGCCACCGATCGATTGGATTGATCTGGGGCAGGTTGCTCTCGTCGATGAGGTTTTCACCATCGACACCTTGGGATCCGACATTGATACCGTGATCGGCCTGTTCGATCGAAAAGGCACTTTCCTCACCGCCAACGATGATATCTCCGCGGAGGTCCTGCAGAGCGCCCTCACCTTCAGACCGGGGCTGGCGGCTGGCGACTACTTTCTCGCGGTGGGAGGATTTCCCACGGTCTTCAATGATGGTTTCGCAGCCTTTATGGCCCCAGAGGCTGACACCACCGAGAGCGGCAGGGTTGTCCTCAACCACCCGGAGCAAGGTGGAGTGGCCGCGAAAAATATCGACATCGCCAGCGGTGAGCAGCAATGGTTCCGCTTCACCGTGGTCGAAAATTACAGCGAAGACGCAGAGATTAAAATCGTTTCAATCGATTTCGATCCCGAAGCCCAGCAATTCACGGTGGCTTGGGAATCCGACCTACCCGGGCCCTTCAACATTCACGTGGGGACTGCAGCCGAGCTTGAGGCGGCAGCGCTCACCCCCGACACGATGCTCGATCTGGCACTCTCCGGGGTTAATTCGCCAGCGGTCGTCACCGTGCCTCCTTCAAAGCAAGGGGCGAGGCAATTATTCCTCCAAGTGGCCCGTTAAACGGGACAAGAACTCCCGGGCCCCTTTGCCTTTGCTTCAGATCACCGCAGGGAACGCGCTGACGCCCCAATCGCCTTTCGCCCTTTCGACCAAGCCGACGGGAACCGGATTGCTGAACTGTTCTTAGCCGCTTCGTCCCCTTCCTGGGTCCCTCTTGTTTCCATGGGTGAAAGCGGTGACTGCGGAGCCCGTTCACCACTCGTTCCCCGACTGCCGGACCCGGAAAAAGCCCTGCAAGGAACTCCCGATCGGCAGGTCACGTGAGGCTCGCTCTTCAGCAGCCCGCATCATGTTACCCATGCCCGTAAAGCCCCTTTCAGGGTCGCCTCCCTCCACCCGATAAAAGAGGCCACGCCGTTGCCGCCACTCCAGGCGCACCCCTCCCTGGGTCGAAATGATCTGAACCTGCGGAACTTCTCCAAGAATCGAGCCATCGAAATACCGTGTCGCCAGATCCCACACACCCAGTCCACAGGCCGCTCCGATCACCCGGCCAGGTCCGTCATCGGCCGGGACATGAATCCCACCATAAAGTCGCGAAAGCCCAGCCTGATCCGCCGCATCATAGTAAGTCGCCCACTGCAGAACCACGGGCTCGCTCGGGCCCGCTTCAAATTCCAGATCGCCCACCGCCACGGCGTGTTCCCGCAACCCGCCCGGAAAAAATTCGCTTCCGGTCAAAGCAGTCAAGATCTCAGCAGCCGCCCGACTGAAGGTGCTGTGGCCGGAGACATAACCGGCAAAGGCAGGCGTCACGAAGGTCGATCGCTGGTAGGGGAACCAGTTCTCCCCCAAAATCCATCCCACCCCGCCGATTTGGAACTCCGGAAAGAGCGGTTCGCCCTGCCAGGCCCGGAGGGCAATCTTCCCAATCGCCCTAGCCCCCAAGTTGGCATGCTTGCCACCCAACCCGGCCGACTCCGCTGTCACCACCTCGATCAAATCCGGAACCAAAGGAAGTCCGTCAGGATGATACGAGGGCCCAGCGGGATCCGACGACTGCCCAAGCTGGCACAGGTAGCGAATGCTCGAGATCGGACGAACATAGTCGTATTTCCGCTTACAGCTCCAGCACGCTACTGCGGCATCATGCACCGCCGCATTGACCAGAAAATACATCTTCACGTCCCATTCCAGTTCATCGACCAAGGGCCCGGTGCCCCGCCAGCGACGCTCGAAGGAAGGGTGGTCCACGACCCAGTTGGCGATGACATTCCAGTGCCCCGGCGGCGTTTCCGACTCGGGACCATCCGCCCAATACTCCGCTACCACCCTCCCAAAATCCGCTTCGTTGACCAAGTTGGGAGCATAAGGAGTTCCCGACACCGGATTGACCTCATGCCCGCTCCCATCGTTCATCCCGAGAGTGTTATTTCCCCTCGCGCTTGGCGAAATATCGATCACCGGAGCGGTAGCCGGATCAAGCAGGCTACTGTAACGAATGACCTCGACGTTTCCGTCTTGGTAAGCCTGCGAACCCTTCGAGTCTCCCAAGCGCGGAGGCGGTCCCGGGTCGAGATAAATGTCCCCGACAGACTCCCGACTCAAGGCAAAGGGCCATACCTCTCGCCAATGCGACCCGACAAACTCCTGAATGGTAAAATCAAGAGGCTGCCCGGTCTGCGAGAACGCCCGAACAAACTCAAGGGGCTGCCAGCGATTGGGATCGGCCATGATCGTCCCGGGCGACGCAAGATCGAGTGGCTGGTTGACCTCGGCGTAAGTGGCATCGGTGTATCCCCATGCCTCATTGGAATGATCTCCACTGGTCCAAGAAATGACCGTGGCCGCAACCCGGTTTCCCACCGCCGCCGGACTATTTCCAGCCACCGTGGTGACCAAGGGATCGTATCCCAGTTCCCTGATCAGACGATCAAACGCGCCCTCGGCCAACCGGGCGTGGATGGACGAGGTGTTGGGATGCCTCACCGTCGTGTAGCGATGAGCCAGCACGCGGAAAGCCGCATAACTGATGGCCTCGTTACGGTCAGCTTGCACATCGGCCGAGACAGCCTCCTCGCGATGCAGGTATCCCACCGCCACCGGATCATACGCTGCCCAAGCATCGTACATCGCCACCGAGACATGAAACAGATTGCGGGCATGCACCGGCGGATCGGGAAAGGATAGACGGACTGCCTCCAGGAGGACTTCATTCCACTGCCTCGCCACAGATTGAGCCCGCACCGACGACAGCCCCCCGCCCAGAAAGAGCCAAATCAGGACAATCGTTGAAAATAATCTGCAGGACATGCCGGTTAACTTTTTCAAGACAAGCTAGTGAGAAAGACTTCACGATGGCAAACCAAACTTTGCTACGGATTCCGCTCACATGCGTCACCCTTGTTCACCAAAGAGCTGGACCACTCCCCTCCGGTCGCCCACCAGCTGGCAAGGATCGTCTGAGCCATCGGGAAACACCAGCGTCCCCACGATCAGTCGCAACCGGGAAGCCCCGAACTGGTAGGTGACCGGAAAAACGCCTTCCACGTTGCCAGGCAGGCTGAACAATTTGGTGTCGCCTTGACAAAAAAGAACGGAAAATTGCCTCGCCGCCCTACAACCGCGGTGATAGGCCCGAAAAACATGATCGCTGGATCAGCGCTTTGCCAATCATTACGACAGCCAGATTATGTATCAAAAACCCACCAAGATCCTCCCATTCTCATGCGGCTCTCTCACCATGAGGCCCACGCTGGCTGACCCAATGACAGATGATATTTTCCCAAGCTCTTGGCTGCCCGATACGAATTTGGAATATTTCCGTGGGAAGCGATTTTCACCAGTCTCTGGGTTTCGCGATCTTTCCCTAAAAAACTAATTCGGAGTGCATGATGAACATTAAGTTTTGCAAACCTTGGTTCAGGGTCTTGTTGATTCTCCCTGCGGTATTACCCTCGGGTATCCAAGCCGCGCCGGAGGATGAGGCCCTGGCCGCGCTGAAGGCCTCGATCGGCATGGTTTTGACAGCCGAAACTGAGTTTGGCGTTGTCGCCGGATCGGATGCGGTAGGCGAAAGCTGGTCGATTTTTGGCAAGGCGAAAGCCAGCATCGGGGGAAACCCAGTTTCTTTGGACCTAGGCGTGGCGGATGCACCGGGAATCGTCGTTTCGAAGCCGCTGGGGAAGGACTCCTGGGAGCTGGTCTCGCTGGACGCAAGTTTGAGCGAGACGATCACCCTCGCCGGGCTTTCGCTAAAGACGATCAACGGGGGGCTCTCGGTGGCTTACGATCCCCGACAGGGCGCGCTGACCCTGCACGGCGGTGTGGAAGCGAGCTTCGAGAGCGAGTCAATCGAACTAAGGTTGGGGAATGCGGCGCAACCGGGACTGAGTCTGAGTATCCGCGAGGACGGAAGTTGCGAGTTGCTCGCCCTTTCCGGTGAGCTTTCGGCGGACCTCGACCTCTTTGGTGTGAAGCTGTCTCTCGATCCGAACAACTCTCCGACCCTACGCTACAAGGCGGCAAACAACCACTACGCCGCATCAGGGGCGTTGAGTCTGGCGATCGAGAATCAGAAGGTGGGCATCCGGCTGGGCGACGAGAAGGACCCCGGACTGGTGATCTCGGGTGGAGTGTTGGAGCACCTGGAGTTTGCGATTGTTGAAGATCTGACTTTTGCCGGACTGGAACTCAAGACCGGGGCGGATGGTGTGGGCGCGGCTTACGATCGTGACGGAGGGCAGTTGATTGTTTCAGGATCGGCGACGATCGAGATCGAAGGTGAAATCGTGACCGTTGCGCTGGGAGACGATCAGACTCCGGGGATGCGACTCACCATTGATGAGGGCACCGGGACCACCACCCTCGCCGAGCTGGCTTTGTCCGTGGCCGACGATTTGAATATTGCGGGCTTCACCTTCGACGTGCCGGATGCCGATCCTATCGACATTCGCTACACCGAAGCGCCGGACGGCGATCACTTCCTTGTCTCCGGCGAAGTGAAGCTGAAAGACCTCTGGTCGGCCGACCTTGCCCTTGGTAGTGCACAGCATCCCGGCCTTAAGATTGTGGATGGGACCTGGGACCTCGAAAGCCTTTCGATCGACCTCCAACAGATTGATCTCGGCTTCGTGACGATGAAAGAGGTGAAGGTGCGCTTCGCTGAAGACGAGGCTGGTCCGGACGTGGAGGTGGATCTTTCGGTGGTGATTCCCGAGATCGGCGAGATCGCTGCGGATGTGAAAGTGCGCAATGGTGCGCTCGAGGAAATCGCTCTGGAATACGACGCGTTGGGCGATTCAGAGGGCTTGGAGATCGCCGAGACGGGTATCTCCATCGCGGAACTCGGGGTGGACTTGACCAACCTCGACCAACCGGCCGATCTCGGTTTCGAGGGCACGGTCGGATTAGAGTTCGGCGGCCAGCTCGACTTGTTTGGCGAGACGGTCACCCTGATCAGGGTGAATGGCGACGTGGCGATCGATCGCAATCATTTCTACATGGAGGACCAGTTCTTGCTGGGGGCTTATCGACCGGACTCGCCCGACCACGCGCCCTGGAAGTCGGTGCTTTTCGATGGCGACCTGATCGTTGATCTCAATTGGAGCGAGGACCGCTATTTTTTAAAGGGTGAGGTCAAGATCCCCGAAGACTACGGCCTCTACCTTGACGCCGAGTTGCTGATCAACCAGCGGGTGCTCGATGCCCTGATCAAGGCCGGCGTGCGCGTGCCAATGGAGATCCCAGTGATCGGGGGCATTTGGCTCGACCAGATCGATGTCGCCCTGCGCATGGATCATGCCGATCCGTCGGCTGATTTTGCGGCGGCGTGGACCGAGATCCTATTCTGGCGGGCGGGCATTGAATACGAATGGAACCGCAACGAGTTCAAACTTCTTGATGGGGCTGCAATTGATCAGATCCAAGAGCAGATTTCTGACGACGAAAACACCCGCACCCTTACCAAGACCTTCACCCTGCCTTACGGCGCGGATGCCATGTCCTTGCATCTTGATTGGGGGCAAACGATCGAGTTGGCTCAGATTGACGTCTTCGGGCCAGTGGAATTGCACGGGAATCCGGCGACTTTCCTACTCGATCTGGAGCCACTGGAATTCTCGGACACGGGCATCGTGGTGGACGCCGCGCCATTCGAGGCGGTGATCGTCAACGAATCTTCGGTCAAGTTTTTCGTCCGCCAGGGTGATTCCCTGATCACCGGCGACGGCACTTCTCCGCCGCTTGCCAGCACGGCCAGTGAGTCGGCGCGACAGGTGATCCTTCAATTCACCTACGACAAGGCCCTTGCCCCAAATTTGACGGCTTCGGACCTCAAAGTCGAAGTGGTGGGTCACTACCCAGGGTCGAGTATCAACGCCACGTTCTCGGATTCGGCCAACTCGGCTGGCCGCGAACCGCGCAAACCGCTGCTGGGCCCGATGAAACGGGACGCGCCGGTGAAGCATGCCGGTTCGTCGCTGCCGATCGACCTCGAATACTGGATGCTCGGCCTGCATGCCGGTGAAGCCGAGATCTCCCTCTATCTCGACGACGACGACAAAGGTCACGATGGGCGTCTGGTCGTCAGTGGGTTGCCCTATGGTGGGCACGATGAGATCGCTGGCGGAGCGCAGAGTTTCCCCTGGACAGTGGCGGGGCACATCCCGCACCCGCACGGTAGCTACCATCTCTATGCCCGGCTCGACCGGCCGGGTCGCTCGCCGGTTTATTCCCCGCACCTTGGTCCGTTTCACATCGCACCGCCGCTGCACGGAACCGTGACCGACCCGCTGCGCGCCGGGCTTCCACTCCCCGGGACCAGGGTCTTTCTCGATGAGAACTTCGATGGCCGCTTTGACCCCCTTACCGAGCCCAGCGTGCTGACCAATCCGGATGGAGAGTTCGCCTTTCACTCGTTGCCGGAAGGCACACACCGGCTCGGACTGCTGCCGCTGCCCGGCCATGACTTCCGCGGTGACCTCGGCGGCGAGCCGACGGTGATGAAGGATTTCGTGCATCGCATCGGCGAGCCGACCGAAGTGAACTTTCATCTGGCACTTCGGCGTTCGGTTTCCGGCATCGTCTTCATTGACGCCAACGGCAACGGTGCGCGCGACGAGGCCGAAGCCGGAATGCCGGGAGTGGTGCTCTATCACGATCTTGATGGCGATGGCATCCGTTCAGCCGGAGAAGCTCGCGCGATGAGCAAGGCGGACGGCAGCTATCGCTTCCACGCGTTGGTGGGCGAAACTTGGCATCGCTTCCGCATTCTGGCCCGACCGGAGCTGGCGACCCGACTCGAAGGGGCAACACCAGCGCTCACCACGGGGTCCGCCCCTTATGCCCAGCACGCCGGACAGGATGTGGCGATCCCGCCCGATCTCGCCTTTGAGCTTGGGAACCCGGATTACTCCGAATGGGCGGCCCGGACGCTTGCGGCGTCCCCAGCAAGCGGCCCTTTCGAGGATCCTGACGGTGACGGAATACCGAACTTCACTGAGTTTCTAGGAGCAACCGATCCGTTCAATTCAAACGATGCTCCGGCACTCGCAATTTCTCGATCCGGCGATCTGATGACGCTCGATTTCGAGGCCCGGCAGGGCGTTCGCTACCGGCTCGAGAGCTCGGAGGACCTCCGAAATTGGGAGGTGTTTCGCGATGTCCGCGATGCCGAAGGGCCGATCAAAATCCAACCCAACGAGTTACCCGACGTCTCGCGAACGTTCTACCGACTCGACCTGGATCGATGAGGGGCGTTTCTCCACCTCCGCGCTCTCTATCTCCCAGGACGATTGGTCCAGCCTCCTCCAATCCTTCGAGACGCCTTGGATCCAGAAAAAGATGGCAGCATCCCCTTCTCCTCCACGCCCAGGCCCTCCCGCTCTTTTTTCCAAAAGCGAAGGCTCAGAACAAAGTAACAGGCCCCGGGCATTTTTCCGGCCTCCGCTCACCTCCTCTCCCCTGAAATAACGGCACGCCGGCAGGCGTAAATCTGCCTCCCGTTTTCTTTTCCCCATCCTCTTGTGCCAACTTCATTTTTCCTGAAACGCCCCTTCCATCTGGTGACCATCACCACCTTGGTTTTCGTGCACGGCCCAGCCCACGCCAAGCTGTCCTTCAACCAGGACATCCGGCCCATTCTCTCAGCCAAGTGCATTGCCTGCCACGGGCCCGATGAAGGAGTCGATGCCAAGGGCAAGCCCAACCGCAAGGCCGGTCTCCGCCTCGACACCCCCGAAGGTGCCTACGCCCTCAAGGACGGGATCGCCGCGATCAAACCCGGCTCAATCGAAGACTCGGAAGCTTGGGTCCGCATCACCGACAAGGACGACCCCATGCCGCCCAACGACGGCCACGCCAAACCCCTCACCTCCGCCGAAAAGGATCTCCTCAAGCAGTGGATCATCGAGGGCGCGGAATACGAAGACTTCTGGGCCTTCGTCCCCGCAAAAAAACAGGACCCGCCCGCTGTCAAGAACACGACCTGGCCTGCCTCCGACCTCGACCACTTCGTCCTCGCCAAGATCGAGGCCAAAGGAAAGTCCCCCTCACCCCTTGCCGACAAGCGCACCCTCATCCGCCGCCTCTCGCTCGACCTCACCGGCCTCCCCCCCACCCGGGAGGAAATCAGGACCTTCCTCGATGACTCCTCGCCCGATGCCTACGCCGAGCTCGTTGACCGGCTCATGGCCAAGCCCGCCTACGGAGAGCACATGGCCAAATACTGGCTCGACCTCGTCCGCGCGGCCGACACCAACGGCAACCACCACGATCACTTCCGCGACACCTCCCCCTACCGCGACTGGGTGATCAAGGCCTTCAACGAGAACCTCCCCTACGATCAATTCACCAAGGACCAGATCGCCGGCGACCTCTACGACCATCCCACGCAGGACCAGTTGATCGCCTCCGGCTTCAACCGCCTCCACATGATCATCGACCGCGGCACCGCCCTGCCCGAGGAATCCCACTTCAAGAATGTCGTCGATCGCGTCTCCGCCGTCGGCACCGCCTTCATGGGACTGACCATGGGCTGTGCGGTCTGCCACGACCACAAATACGATCCCATCACGATGAAGGATTTCTACCAGATGTATGCCTTCTTCAACAACTTCGACGGGGATCCCGAAACCGGAGGACGCGGGGGGCCCGACTTCTACCGGGGCCTCCAGCCGCCCTACCTCGATCTCCCCACGGAAGAACAAGCGACCAGGCTCAAGCAATTTGACGAGGAAATCACAGCCGCGCAAAAACTTGTCGAAGATCTCAAGCGAGCCTTGGGCTTCCCGCTCATTCCCGCCAACATGCCCGGGATTTCCGGACTCACCCGGGAGGAAGCCACGGCCAAACTTCAGGAGACCGAGAAAACGATCCCGAACCTCCAAAAACAACGCACCAATTTCCTGCACCAGGTCCGCGGCGCCATGATCATGCGCGAGCGCCAGGAGGTCAGACCAACCCACCTGCGCATCCGTGGCAACTACGACCAACTGGGCGAACAAGTCACCCGCAACACCCCGGCCTTCCTCGCCCCGCTCAAGAAACGCGGCGAGATTCCCGATCGACTCGATCTCGCCAACTGGCTCGTGGAAAAAGACCACCCCCTGACCGCCCGCGTCGCCGTCAACCGCTTCTGGCAACAGTTCTTCGGCACCGGCATCGTGAAGACCTCCGAGGACTTCGGGGCCCAGGGAGCCTGGCCCAGCCACCCCAAACTCCTCGACTATCTCACCCTGTCCTTCATCAATTCCGGCTGGGACGTGAAGAAACTGGTCAAGGACATCGTCACCTCGCAAGCCTACCGGCAGTCGTCCGCCGCGTCCTCGGTCGATTTTGAAAGCGACCCCGAAAACCGCCTCCTCGCCCGGGGACCGCGTATCCGGCTCGACTCCGAGGTCATCCGTGACCAGCTCCTCGCGGTCACCGGCACCCTCAACCGGGAAATGGGCGGTCGCTCGGTGAAGACCCCTCAGCCGGCCGGCATCTGGAAGATGGTGGCCCTCCCCAGTTCCTACCCGAACTCCTTCACCCCCGATCCCGCCCCGGCCGACAAGCGACGCTCGATCTACACCTTCTGGAAACGCGGCCTCGCCCCGCCTCAAATGACCATTTTCGACGCCCCCTCGCGCACCGAATGCATCGCCCGACGGGAACGCACCAACACCCCGCTGCAAGCCCTCCTCCTCATGAACGAGCCCGAGTATTTCAAGGCCGCCCAGCACAAAGCCACCACCCTGCTCGCCGAAGCCGGCACCGAGGAGGAAAAGCTCGCCCGCCTCTACGAAACCGTCACCGCCCACCTCCCCGATGAGACCACCATGACACTCCTCAAGGAAGGCCTCGCCTCCTTCAAGGAGGACGGTGATGAACACTTCGCCTGGACCATGATCGTCCACACCCTCCTCAACCGCGACGCCTTCAAGAACAAACAGTAGCCTGTCCGCGTCCATCCTTCGAATCTCACCGCTCAAATCTCAAAGCTCACCATGTTCGATCTCCAAACCCGCCGCCAATTCCTCAACGCTGCCGGCATGGGCCTCGGTGGTACCGTTCTCGGCAGCCTTCTCGCCCAAGCCGATGGAGCGTCCGGCGGCCACGGCTATCTGCTTCCGAAAGCCCCGGCAAAACGGGTCATCTTCCTCTTCATGGCGGGCGCGCCTTCCCAGCTCGACCTCTTCGATCCCAAGCCGGAACTCCACAAGCGCTTCAAGGAACCGCTCCCCGAATCGGTCACCCAGGGCCAGCGCGTCACCGCCATGACCAAGGGCAAGGCCAAGCTCGTGGCCCCCTCGATGTTCAAGTTTCACAAGCACGGCCAGTCCGGGATGGAACTTTCCGAGGTTCTGCCACACCTCGGATCCGTCGCTGACCACCTCGCCCTCATCCGCTCCACCTCCACCACCGCGATCAACCACGACCCCGGCAAGACCCTCTTCTGCACCGGCACGGAGATCCCCGGCAAGGCCTCGATGGGTGCCTGGCTCTCCTATGGCCTCGGCCGCATGAACGAAAACCTCCCCGACTTCATCGTGCTCAACTCGGCCTTCTGGTCGGGCGACCGCCAGAATGTCCAGGGCCTCTACTCCCGTCTCTGGGGCTCCGGCTTCCTTCCCTCCAAGCACCAGGGGGTTCCCTTCCAGCCCTCCGGCGATCCCGTCCTCTTCCTCTCCAACCCCGACAAGGTGACCCGCCAGACGCGTCGCAAGATGCTCGACCTCGTCGGCAAGTTCAACGAAGAGGACATGGCCAAAATCGGGGACCCGGAAATCCAAACCACCATCGCTCAGCAGGAAATGGCCTTCCGCATGCAGGCTTCCGTGCCCGAACTCACCGACCTCTCGGGTGAGAACGAGGCCCTCAACGAGAAACTCTACGGCCCCGAGGTCAAGAAGTCCGGATCGTTCGCCCGGAACTGCCTCCTCGCCC